>NZ_JBFRDQ010000155.1:0-9772 GCF_052113865.1 Allobosea sp. TAB14
CGGCAGCGCCGGGCTGCTGGGCGGGAGCGGCCGGCTGCTGGGCCGGGGCCGCCGGACGCGCGGGCGCCGGCCGCTGGGCCGGGGCCTGAGCGAAGGCCGCGATGGGCGAAAAGCCCACGGCCGCGCTGAGCACGAGCGCCAGGGCAGACGATGACAAGCGAAACGGAGCGGGCATTCCTTGCTTTTCCTCACAGGCGAATTCGGGATCACGACTTCGCAAGCCGCGTGCGTCACCGCCGGCGGCCCAATCGCATGGTTGCGCCGGCCACCGCAAGCCGTGCACATCAAGGGCGATTGAGGCGTTTGAATGACACCCGCCCTCGCCTTTAGCGAGTTCGCCCGCCCAATTCCAGCCCGAATAACTGCCTGACGAGCCCATCCCCATGCTATTCTTCGGCAGGGAATCAGGTCGTGCGATGGATTTGCCTCGATTAATCGTGACGCCGTCGCGTCGCGAATTCAGTTTGCTGCTTGCCTTGGGCTCCTTCGCCACCGCGTCGGGCAGGCCCGCTCACGCCGATTCGGTTCCCGCAGGCCAAGCCATCGCCAGCCATGCGATCGCTATGCATGGCACGCCGGCCCTGCCGCCCGGCTTCGGCCACCTGCCCTATGCCGATCCGAAAGCCCCGAAGGGCGGGCGCATCGTTCTGGGCATCCAGGGCACCTTCGACAGCCTCAACCCGCTGATCGTGCTCGGCGTCGCGCCCGACGCGGTCCCGAAATACGTCCAGCAGAGCCTGCTCTACCGCTCGGCCGACGAGCCCTTCACCGCCTATGGCCTTCTCGCCTCGCAGGTCGAGCTCGATCCCGACAGGACGATGCTCGCCTTCGAGATCGATCCGCGCGCGACCTTTTCCGACGGCAAGCCGGTCACGGCCGAGGACGTGCTCTTCACCTTCGAGATGCTGAAGACGAAGGGAAAGCCATATCACCGCGCCAGCCTGTCCGGCGTCACCGGGGCGTCGGCGCCCTCGCCCCGCCGCGTCGTCTTCGCGCTCGGCGACGGCGCCAATCGCGAATTGCCGCTGATGATCGGCGCCATGCCGATCTTCGCAAAGCACGCCACCGATGCCGAGACCTTCGGCGACACCAGCTTCAAGCCGGCGCTCGGCTCGGGGCCCTATGTCGTCAGCGAGGTCAGGCCCGGCGAATCGCTGACGCTGAAGCGGCGCAAGGATTTCTGGGCCGAAGAGCTGCCCGTGATGCGCGGCCTCTTCAACGCGGACGAGATCCGCTACGATTTCTATCGCGATTCCAACGCGCTGTTCGAGGCGTTCAAGGCGGGGCTCTACGATCTCCGGCTCGAAGGCGACCCGACCCGCTGGATGACCGGCTACGACATCCCGGCCGTCCATGACGGGCGCATCCGCCGCGAGACCCTGCATTTCGATACGCCCAAGGGCATGACCGGCCTGGTCTTCAACACGCGCCGGCCGATCTTCGCCGATATCCGGGTGCGCGAGGCGCTCGGGCTGCTGTTCGACTTCGAATGGGTCAACCGCAACCTGTTCCACGGCGCCTATCGCCGGGCGGGCAGCTTCTTCTCCGATTCGGACCTGTCGGCGCTGGGCGTGCCGGCCGATGCGCGCGAGACCGCGCTGCTCGCGGCCTTCCCCGGCGCCGTGCGCGAGGACATCCTCGCCGGAACCTGGCGGCCCTCCGAGACGGACGGCTCCGGCCGCGATCGCGAGCAGGCGCGCCGGGCGCTCGACCTGCTCAAGGATGCCGGCTTCACGCTGCAGGACGGCGCCCTGCGCAACGGCAAGGGCGAGCCCTTCAGCTTCGAGATCATGGTGACGAGCCGGCCGCAGGAGCGGCTGGCGCTGAACTTCGCGCAGTCGCTCGGCCGCCTCGGCATCGCCGCGCAGGTGCGGCTGATCGACGACGTGCAGTATTGGCGGCGGCTATCCGCCTTCGATTTCGACATGATCCAGTGGACCTGGCCCGCTTCGGCCTCGCCCGGCAACGAGCAGATCGGCCGCTGGGGCTCCGCCAATGCCGCGCGCCGGGGCTCGCTCAACTATGCCGGGGTCCAGTCGCCGGCTATCGATGCCGCGCTGCAAGGCCTGCTGAAGGCACGCGAGCGGGAGGATTTCGTCGCGGCGGCGCGCGTGCTCGACCGGCTGCTGATCTCGGGCTTCTACGTGGTGCCGCTCTATTACCTCCCGGATACATGGCTCGCCCTTGCACGCGACGTCGTGCTGAGCGGCCGGCAGCCGGCCTATTTCCTGTCCACCGAAACGCTGGCGCGGCTTCCGGCCGCTCCGCCCGCGGCGAACTGAAGGACCGTCGATGCGGGCTGAACAGGACGAAGCCACCGCCCTGCTCGACGGGCTCGACCTCGACGCGTTGCTTTCGGCGCTGACCAGCGGGCGCGGCTACGAGGCGGCCCTGCGCGATCCGCCCGGCCGGCGCGGCTGGAGCGACGTCAACCCGGCCTCGATTAACTTCCTGCAGCTCGACCAGCGCATCGACCGGCTGGCGAGGCTGCTCTCGATCAACAAGGGGCAGCCCGGCGCGAGTGTYGCGATCCTGGCTCCGCTCGGCCCCGAGGCGATCGTTTCCATTCTGGCCTGCCTGCGCGCCGGTCTTTCGCCCCTGATGCTGCCGCTCCACGGCAACGAGCTCGAATTGCTCCGGCTGATCGAGGCATCGGACGCGGTGATGGCGCTCGGCGTCAGCCGGGTCGGTCCGCTGCGCCCCCTGCTGACGCTGCGCAATCTGGCGATGCGCGCCTTCAGCACCCGCTTCGTCGGCGGCTTCGGCCCCGATATCCCCGACGGCGTCGCACCGCTCGACATGCTGATGGCGAATGCCTCGCTGCATCCGCTGCCGACCATCACCGAGCGACCGTCGCTGCAGGTCGTGGATGCGGCGACGATGGCCGGCCCGCTCGCCGTGTCCGAGCGTGACGTGCTCGGCAAGGCGCTGGAACTTTCGCGGCTGCTGAAGCCCGTCACTTCCTCGCGCATCGTCACCACCCTGGTCGGGGGCGACCTCGCGGCGCTGGCCAGCGGGCCGGGCATGGCGATGCTGACGGGGGTCGAGCTTTTGCCGCTCGGCCTGTTCAGCCTCGGCGACCTGCAGGCCTGCATCGAGGGCGGCCGCCATGTCCATCTCGTCCTGCCCGGCGAGATGGAGCCGGCGCTGGCGCATTCGCGGCTGGCGAGCCACCATGCGCTGGCCAGCGTCGTCTTCGTGCAACGGACCGGCCAAAGCGCCTATCCGGCGCTCGACAGGCCCGATCTCGCCATCGTCGACATCGATGCCCGCTCGGCGGCGGACATCACGGTTGCGAGACGCTAGAATCGGAGGCGGAACAGCGCCCGTATCTACGCGTTGATCAGGCCGGGCGCGCCAATGGAGAGTTCGCCATGCTCATCGTCAGCCTCGTTTCGCTTTCGCTCTCCTCCGGCCTGATGGTTCCCGTCGCCGATGGGCCGCCGAGGTTCAACATCGAGGCGACCTGTCGCGATGTCGGCAAGTCGAGCAACAGCGTCGGCGGCACGGTCAGCGCCTGCCGCACGGATGAGGAAAAGGCCCGCAACGACCTCACAGCGAAATGGTCGCAATACCCCGTTGCCAAGCGCAACACCTGCGTCGAGGGGGCGAAGCTCGGCGGGCCGCCGAGCTATGTCCAGGTGATCACCTGCCTGGAGATGTAGGCCCGGCCTCCGCGCCCCTGATTGCTTCACGGCCCGGAAGCGCCGCGCGCAGCAGGCAATAGAGCACCAGCGCGTTCATGAGGTGCCAGAGCCAATGCGTGCCGATCGGCAGCGCCCCGCAGAGCGCGCCATCCGTGCTGCGCAATGTCAGCGAGACGGCGAAGGCGAGGCCGGCCAACGAGACGAGCCGCCGCACCCGGCCCAGTTCCGGCCGGCGCGGCAATGCGGCGGCGATGCCGAACAGCCCGAGTAGGAAGGCGGCATAGCCGGCGGAGCCGGCCATGATCGGCGGCAGCACGGCACGCCCGGCCCAGGACAGGGCCAGCGCAAAGCCGAAGAAGGCGAGCGTTCCGGCCGCGGTCGCGGCCGGGGGAGCCCCGAGGAAGCGGCGCAGGGCAAAAGCGAAATAGCCGAAGGCGAAGAGCTGGATCGGCACGACATCGGCCGCCAGCGTCCAGCCATCGGGCATGGTGTGGAACAGGAAGGAGCCGATGCCGATGGTCAGGACGAGCAGGATCAGCGCGAGCGTAGCGGCCTCGCCCCTGCCATGGCGCCGCCAGAGCCACAGAGCGCCGAAACCGGCGATCAGAAACGCTGCATTCGTCATGGCGTTGAGCGGCTCGGCCCAGAAGCCAGCATCCAGCCTCTCGCAATAGCCGAATCGCATCCGCAGGGTTCCCGGTTCGAGCCTGTGTCAGCGGAAGCCTGTCGTCATGACACGGTCATGTCGCGGTTTCCCGCTTGTTTCGGACGCCGGGCTTCTTCACAACGTCGCGAGAACCGGCTGAGGAGGATATCGCCATGCGCCGCTGCATTTCTTCGGGCCAGCCGCTCCGCGGCGCACTGGCCGGATCGGCCGTGGTTGGATCGGTCTTGGTTGGATCGGTTTTGGCGATCCTGCTGGCGGCCGGCCCGGCCCAGGCCCAGTCGGAACGCTGCGCCGATCTGTGGACGTCGCGCAACGAGATCTACAAGGCGCGAGGCTACTGCTTCCGAACCCAGCGCGCGATCGACGCCTTCGGCAATGCCGGCTGCCAGTACGACGCCATCGAGGACGTGCCGCTCTCCGCCAATGACCGGCGCGCGGTCGCCGACATCGTCCGGCAGGAACGGGAGCTGCGCTGCCCGCGCTGAGCTGACCTCACCCCACCGGCGATTGCCTGTGGAATGCAGCCCTGCCCTGCGCCCGGCGGGGACGAGGCCATGCTAGAAGCGCCGGCCGCGCTTCTGCGCACCATCATTCAAGGCGATTCACGACCGGCATGACGACGGCAATCGAGATGGGAACGACACGGACCGGCGAGCCCGGTCTCATCGATCTCGCCGAATTGCTGGCGACGCGCCTGCTCGTCCAGGGCAATTCCGGTTCGGGCAAGTCGCATCTGCTGCGACGCCTGCTGGAGCAGAGCGCGCCGCTCGTCCAGCAGGCCATCATCGATCCGGAGGGAGACTTCGTCTCGCTCGCCGACCAGTTCGGCCATGTCGTGGTCGATGCCGAATGCGGCGAGGCGGAATTGCAGCGCGTCGCGCTGCGCGTGCGCCAGCATCGCGTCTCGGTGGTGCTGAACCTCGAGAATCTCGAAGCCGACGAGCAGTTGCGCGCCACCGCCGCCTTCCTCGGCGGGCTCTTCGATGTCGACCGCTCGCTCTGGTTCCCGATGCTGATCGTGGTCGACGAAGCCCAGCTCTTCGCGCCGGTGATGGCTGGCGAGGCCTCCGACGAGGCGCGCCGGCTCTCACTGGGCGCCATGACCAATCTGATGTGCCGCGGCCGCAAGCGCGGTCTTGCGGGCGTCATCGCGACGCAGCGCCTCGCCAAGCTCGCCAAGAACGTCGCGGCGGAAGCCTCGAACTTCCTGATGGGCCGCACCTTCCTCGACATCGACATGCAGCGCGCCGCCGACCTGCTCGGCATGGACCGGCGCCAGGCCGAGATGTTCCGCGACCTSGAGCGYGGCCAGTTCGTCGCGCTCGGCCCCGCTTTGTCGAAGCGCCCGCTGCCGATCCGGATCGGCGCGGTGAGTTCCGTCGACCGTGGCAGCGCGCCGGGGCTGATGCCGCTGCCCGAGCAGGCGCCGGAGGATGCCGGCAAGCTGATCTTCACGCCCGRCGAGGACGAGCCGCCGCCGATGGCCCGGCCGGTCCGCCCGGCTCCACGCCCGCGCCCGAATCCGAGCGAGGTGCTGCGCCAGATCGAGACCTATCGCCCAGCCCCGTTGCCGGAACCCGAGCCGGAGATCGAGCTCGAGCCGGCGGAGCGCGAGGCGATCATGGCCGAGATCCTGCGCGAGTTGATGGCCGACCCCGAGGCGCGCTCACGCCAGGTCGCGGTGCTGTATCAGGACTTCACCGTGCGCTGCCGGATGCGGCGGCTCGGCCGGACCCATCTCAGCCTCGAGGAATTTCGCCGCAAGCTCGCCGTGGCGCGCGCCGGCGTGAACGACAGCATCGCAGCGAGCGAGGGCTGGCAAGCGGCGGTGGAAGCTTCCGGCACCTTGCCGGAGGACCTGCAAGGGTTGTTCCTGTTCATCGCACGCACGGCGATCGAAGGCGGAACCTGCCCGAGCGACGCGGAGCTGGCGCGGGTCTATGGCAGCCATTCGCCGAGCCGGGCCCGGCGGCTGCTCGGCTATATCGAGGAACGCGGCCTGATCGTCTGCCATGTCGATTTCCGCGGCCAGCGCACGCTGGCCCTGCCGACGCTCGGCGTCGAGACCGCGCCGGGACTGGCCCAGCCGCGCACCGCCGGCATGCCGCGCAGCGCGCGCGGCTGAACCACCTTTTCTACAAAACCTGCAGGTCATCCCGGGCTTGACCCGGGATCCATCGTAAGGCGTCCAGCTCGACGATGGATCCCGGATCTCCGCTTCGCTGCGTCTGGGAAGCCCCGCGCTCCGATGTCCGCCGCGTGGTGCGGGATCGATGACTTCAACTCACGAATGATGTTCCCCTGGACGGGCTAATCGCGCCGGCACGGCGCCTCCATGTTTGCGGCCTCACAGGAGATTCTGACCATGGACTATCGGCGTTTGGGCCATTCGGGACTGAAGGTTCCCGCCCTCAGCTTCGGTGCGGGCACCTTCGGCGGACAGGGGCCGCTCTTCAGCGCCTGGGGCAATACCGATGCCCAGGAAGCGCGCCGCCTCGTCGATATCTGCCTCGAAGCCGGGCTCAACCTCTTCGACACGGCGGATGTCTACTCGAACGGCGCCTCCGAAGAGGTGCTCGGCGAGGCCATCAAGGGCCGGCGCGACAAGGTGCTGATCTCGACCAAGACCACGCTGCCGATGGGTGACGGCCCGAACGATTCCGGCTCCTCGCGCAGCCGGCTGATCAAGGCGACCGAGGATGYGCTGCGCCGCCTCGGCACCGATTACATCGACCTGCTGCAATTGCATGCCTTCGATGCCGGCACCCCGGTCGAGGAGGTTCTCTCGACGCTCGACGAGCTCGTCCGGGCCGGCAAGCTGCGCTATGTCGGCGTCTCCAATTTCTCCGGCTGGCACGTGATGAAATCGCTCGCTGCGGCCGAGCGTCATGGCTGGCCGCGCTATGTCGCGCATCAGGTCTACTACTCGCTCGTCGGGCGCGACTATGAATGGGAATTGATGCCGCTCGGCCTCGACCAGGGCGTSGGCGCCCTGGTCTGGAGCCCGCTCGGCTGGGGCCGMCTCACCGGYARGMTSCGCCGCGGCCAGCCSCTGCCCGCTTCGAGCCGCCTGCATGAGACCGCCGCATTCGGGCCGCAAGTCGAGGACGAGCAACTCTATGCCATCGTCGACGTGCTCGACGCGATCGCGCAGGAAACCGGCAAGAGCGAGCCGCAGATCGCGCTCAACTGGCTGCTGCAACGGCCGACCGTGTCCTCGGTCATCATCGGCGCCCGCAACGAGCAGCAATTGCGCGATAATCTCGGCGCCGTAGGCTGGAACCTGACGCCGGAGCAGGTCGCGAGGCTGGACGCCGTCAGCGAGCGTCCTGCGCCCTATCCCTATTCCCCCTATCGTCGACAGGAAGGCTTCGCGCGCCTCAACCCGCCTGCCGTCTGAGCTGACTTCAAAAAGCCGAGCCCTCATCCTGAGGAGCGCCGCGAGACGCCATTCCCAAGGGAATGGCTCCTCAGGATGAGGGCTCGGAAGCTTGCCCGCCGACTTGGAACCTCGTCCGCGCCCCGCGCAAAACTTGACCACCCCGCCCCCGAACGTGCATGACCTCAAGCCGCATTCACAGGTCCGGCCATGCGCGTTCTGTTGATCGACAACTACGACAGCTTCACCTGGAACCTGGTCCACCTGATCGGTGGGCTGGGCGCCGAGGTCGATGTCTGGCGTAACGACGCGCTCACGGTCGAAGAGGCGCTCAATGGCGAGCACGACGCGATCGTGCTCTCGCCCGGCCCCTGCACGCCCAACGAAGCCGGCATCTGCCTCGATCTCGTGCGCGAGGGCGCTGGCGTGAAGCCGATCTTCGGCGTCTGCCTGGGCCTGCAGGCGATGGGACAGGCCTTCGGCGGCGATGTCGTGCGGGCGGCCCTGCCCATGCACGGCAAGGTCTCACCGATCAAGCACCGGTCGCGCGGCCTGTTCCGTGGCATCAACGGCCCGCTGCAGGCGACGCGCTATCACTCGCTGGTCGTCGACCGGGCAACCTGCCCCACGGTCTTCGACATCGAGGCGGAGACCGATGACGGGCTGATCATGGCGCTGTCGCATCGCGAATTGCCGATTCACGGCGTCCAGTTCCATCCGGAGAGCATCGCCTCCGAGCATGGCGCCACGATCCTGCGGAACTTCCTCGACCTCGCCCAGCGATGGCGCAGCGAGCACGAAGCTGCCGCCCTGTCCCCATCCGCCTGATTTCCGCAGAGTTTCCATGGACGATTTCAAACCCTTCATCGCCAAGGTCGCCACCGGTGCGAGCCTCTCGCGAGAGGAGGCGCGCGACGCCTTCGACACGATTCTTTCAGGCGAAGTGACGAACGCGCAATCCGCCGCCTTCCTGATGGCGCTGCGCGTGCGCGGCGAAACGATCGACGAGATCGCCGGCGCCGTCGGCGCCATGCGCGGCAAGATGACGCCGGTGAAGGCCCCGGCCGATGCCATCGACATCGTCGGCACCGGCGGCGATTCGTCGGGCTCCTACAATGTCTCGACGCTCGCCTCGATCATCACCGCCGCTTGCGGCGTGCCCGTCGCCAAGCATGGCAACCGCGCGGCGTCGTCACGTTCGGGCGCGGCGGACGTGCTGACCGCGCTCGGCGTCAAGGTCGGGCTCGACCCGGCCGGCACGGAACGCTGCATCCGCGAGGCCGGTGTCGGCTTCATGTTCGCGCCGACGCATCACGCCTCGATGCGCCATGTCGCGCCGGTGCGCACCGAGCTCGGCACGCGCACCATCTTCAACCTGCTCGGCCCGCTCTCCAACCCGGCCGGCGTCAAACGCCAGCTCGTCGGGGCCTTCTCCGAGACCTGGCTGGAACCGATGGTCAAGGTGCTGGCCACGCTCGGCTCGACCCGCGTCTGGGCCGTGCACGGTTCGGATGGGCTCGACGAGATCACCACCACCGGCCCGACCCGCGTCGTTTCGCTGGAGAACGGCAAGATCGAGAGCTTCTCGATCAGCCCGGCCGATATCGGCCTCGCCCTCGCCAAGCCCGAGGATCTGCGCGGCGGCACGCCCGAGCAGAACGCCGCAGCCCTCAATGCGGTGCTTGGCGGCGAGAAGACCGCCTTCCGCGACATCGCGGCCTTCAATGCGGCGGCGGGACTGCTCATCGCCGGCAAGGCGGGGGATCTGAAGGACGGCTTCGCCCAGGCCACGGCTGCGCTCGATTCCGGCAAGGCCAAGGCGACGCTCGCGAAGCTCATCGCCGTCTCGAACGGCTGAGGAGGCTGGCCATGACCGACATCCTCGCGAAGATCGAAGCCTATAAGCGCCAGGAGATCGCCGCCGCCAAGGCTGCGATCCCACAGGCCGAGATCGAGCGCCGCGCGTACGCCGCCGGCAAGCCGCGTGGCTTCGCCGACGCTCTCGCCGCCAAGGTTGCAGCCGGGACGCCGGCGCTCATCGCCGAGATCAAGAAGGCGAGCCCGTCCAAGGGGCTGATC
>NZ_JBFRDQ010000156.1:0-9738 GCF_052113865.1 Allobosea sp. TAB14
GTCGCGGACGAACTGGTGGAAGGCGGCGGCGATCTTCGCGGGGTCCTGATCGCCGACGAGGCGGAAGGAGACCTTGGCCGAAGCTTGGCCCGGAATGACCGTCTTGCTGCCCTCTCCCGTATAGCCGCCCCAGATGCCGTTGACGTCGCAAGTCGGGCGGGACTGGATCTGCTCGATCAGCATGCGCCCTTTCTCGCCGATGGAGTGCTTCAGGCCGATCTGCCCGAGGAATTCCTTCTCGGTGAGGTTGAGATCGGCCCATTCGGCCTTCTGGGCATTGGTCGGTTCGTGCACGCCGTCATAGAAACCGGGGACGGTGATGCGGCCGGTCTCGTCATGGAGCTCGCCCAGGATCCTGGCGAGGAGATGGATGGGGTTGGCGGCGGCGCCGCCGAACAGGCCCGAATGCAGATCGCGATCGGCTGCCGTCAGCGTCACCTCCTGATAGACCATGCCGCGCAGGGTCGAGGTGATCAGCGGCGTCTCGCGATCCCACATGCCGGTGTCGCAGATGAGCGCGTAATCCGCCTTGAGCTCGGCGGCATTGGCCTTGATGTAGGGCGGCAGGTTGACGGAGCCCGATTCCTCCTCGCCCTCGACGAGGATGGTCAGGCCGATGGGCAGATCGCCGGTCTCGGCCAGCGTCGCGCGCAMGGCCTCGATGAAGGTCATCACCTGGCCCTTGTCGTCRCAGGCKCCGCGCSCCGWGATGACCTTGCGGCCCGGCTCGATTTCGCGGATGACCGGCTTGAACGGCTCGGTATCCCAGAGGTTCAGCGGATCGACCGGCTGCACGTCGTAATGGCCGTAGAACAGCGCATGCGGCGCGCCGGGCTTGGGCCGATGCGCCAATACGACGGGGTGACCGCCGGTCTCGCGCAGCTCCGCCTTGAAGCCGAGCGCTTCCAGATCGGCGCGGAGCCACTCGGCAGCGGCGCGGGTCTGCGCGTTGAAAGCCGGATCGGTGCCGATCGACGGAATCTCGAGCCAGGAAGAGAGACGCTCGAGCGAGGCGTCGAGCCCGGCATCGAGACGGGCGAGAATAGCGGGAAGCTGGGACATGGCGGCCATCGGATGCGATTCAGGTGACGGCATCATGGCAAGCCCCGGCCCGGGCGTCAGCCCCTCATCGCGCATTGCCGCCCGGCTTCACACACGCTCAAATTGATAACGCTTCGCAACTGCATTGACAGGCACCGGAGCGCTCTATAAGGCTTATTGCGAATAAGTTGCAGCAAGGTCAGACCATGTCCCAGGGCGCTCCGGAATCCTCGTCGATCTGGCTTCGATCGCGCGGCGAGCCCTCGCTCGCCGATGTGTTCCGCTCGGTTTCGGTCAAGCCGACATCCTCGTCCTGGCGGAAATTCCTGACCTTTCTCGGACCGGGCTATCTGGTCGCCGTCGGCTATATGGACCCCGGCAACTGGGCGACCTCGCTCGCGGGCGGGGCGCAGTTCGGCTACACCCTCCTCGTCGTCGCGCTCATCTCCAACATCATGGCGGTGATCCTGCAGTCGCTCTGCGCGCGGCTCGCGGTCGCGACGGGGCGCGACCTCGCCCAAGCCTGCCGCGATGCCTATCCGCCCTATATGGCCTGGCCGCTCTGGCTCCTCGCGGAGCTCGCGATCTGCGCCACCGACCTCGCCGAGGTGATCGGCACGGCCATCGGCCTCAACCTGCTCTTCGGCATCCCGCTCGAGATCGGCGTGATGATCACCGCCCTCGACGTCTTCATCATCCTGTGGCTGCAGACCAAGGGCTTCCGCTGGATCGAGGCCTTCATCATCACGCTGCTCGGCGTGATCGCGGTCTGTTTCGCCATCCAGATCGCGCTCGCCGATCCGAACTGGGGCGAAGTCATCCGCGGCTTCGCGCCGACGACCGAGATCGTCACCAATCCGAACATGCTCTACATCGCGCTCGGCATCATCGGCGCGACGGTGATGCCGCATAATCTCTATCTGCAYTCCGGCATCGTSCAGACCCGCGCCTATGGCSRCASSYTGCCGGAGAAGCGCGAGGCGCTGAAATACGCAACGATCGACTCGACCGTCGCGCTGACCTTCGCCCTGGTAATCAACGCCGCGATCCTGATCCTGGCCGCCGCAACCTTCTACAAGGGCGGGCATACCGACGTCGCCGAACTCGGCCGGGCACAGGAGCTGCTGCAGCCGCTGCTCGGCTCCTCGATCGCGCCCTCGCTCTTCGCCATCGCCCTGCTCTGCTGCGGCCTGAACTCGACGGTGACGGCGACCATGGCCGGGCAGATCGTGATGGAAGGCTTCCTGCGCATCCGGCTGGCGGCCTGGCTGAGGCGGCTCGTGACCCGGCTCGTCGCCATCGTGCCCGCGATCGTCGTCACGCTGATCTATGGTGAGGGCCAGACGGCGAAACTGCTCATCCTCAGCCAGGTGGTCCTCAGCCTGCAGCTCCCCTTCGCAGTGGTGCCGCTCGTGATGTTCACGGCCTCGAAGACCAAGATGGGCGAGCTGGTGGCGCCGCGCTGGCTGACCGTGATCGCCGCATTGACCGCGGCGATCATCATCGTGCTGAACCTCAAACTGATCGTCGATTTCGCGACGGGGTCTTGAGGCCCCGGTCTCGTCATGCTCGGGCTTGCCCCGGGCATCTCCTGCCGAAAGAGGCTCCCGCACCCCTTCCGGCCTAAGATTCTCGGGTCTGCGCTTCGCGCCGCCCGAGAATGACGCTTGGCGCCCGCGCTCAGCGCTTCCCGGTCATCGAGCCCAAAATACCACGCAGGATCGCGGTGCCGACCTGGCGGCCGATCGAGGTCGCGGCCGAGCGCGCCGCCGAGGTGATGATCTTCTCGGTCATGCTCTGTGGCAGCGGGCCTCCGCGCGAGCCGGGGCCGGTCTTGGGCCGCTGCTGCGGAGCCCCGCCGCCGAGCCAGCCGCCGATCGTGTCGAGAATGCCGCCGCCCCCGCCGCCATCCGTCGACGCCTCGATCGGCGAGCCGTCCGGATTGAGGTTCTTGCGCTGCATCAGCACTTCATAGGCCGACTCGCGGTCGACCATGGTGTCGTATTTGCCCTTCACGGGAGAGCTGTTGATCGCCTGCTGACGCTGCTGCGGGGTGCAGGGGCCGACCTGCGCCATCGGCGGGGCGATGAGCGCGCGCTCGACCATCTCGGGCGAGCCCTTGCCCTCCAGCATCGAAATCAGCGCCTCGCCGACCGCGAGCTGGGTGATGGCCTGTTCGGTATCGATCTTGGGGTTCTGGCGGAAGGTCTCGGCGGCGGCGCGCACCGCCTTCTGGTCGCGCGGGGTGAAGGCGCGCAGCGCATGCTGGACGCGGTTGCCTAGCTGGGCGAGCACGGTATCGGGGACATCGAGCGGGTTCTGCGTGACGAAATAGACGCCGACGCCCTTCGAGCGGATCAGGCGCACCACCTGCTCGACCGCCGTGAGCAGGGCTTTCGGGGCCCCGTTGAAGAGCAGATGCGCCTCGTCGAAGAAGAAGACGAGCTTCGGCTTGTCGAGGTCGCCGACCTCGGGAAGCTGCTCGAAGAGCTCGGAGAGCAGCCAGAGCAGGAAGGTCGCGTAGAGTCGCGGATTGTTCATCAGCTTGTCGGCGGCGAGAAT
The DNA here is from genome assembly GCF_052113865.1 of Allobosea sp. TAB14. Lineage (NCBI taxonomy): Bacteria > Pseudomonadati > Pseudomonadota > Alphaproteobacteria > Hyphomicrobiales > Alloboseaceae > Allobosea > Allobosea sp. TAB14. The sequence goes on from NZ_JBFRDQ010000156.1 coordinate 3,604, forward strand.
GTTGACGACCCCGCGGCCGTCGCGATCCGTCTTCATCAGGTCGTTGATGTCGAGCGCCGGCTCGCCGAAGAACAGATCGCCCTTCTGGTTCTCCAGCACCAGAAGTCCGCGCTGGATCGTGCCGACGGTCGCCGGGCTGACATTGCCGTATTTCGTCGTCAGGTCCGAAGCGTTCTCGGCGATGAAGGTCAGGATCGCGCGCAGATCCTTGAGATCCAGCAGCAGGAGCTTCTGCTCGTCGGCGATGCGGAAGGCGATGTTGAGCACGCCCTCGGCCGTGTCGTTGAGGTCGAGCAGCCGCGCCAGCAGCAGCGGCCCCATCTCGGAGATAGTGGCACGGACCGGGTGCCCCTGCTCGCCAAAGACGTCCCAGAAGACGGTGGTGAACTGGTCGGGCTCATATTTGACGCCGATTTCCTTGGCCCGGTTGACGAAGGCCGGCTTGGAATCGCCCGGCGCCACGATGCCGGAGAGATCGCCCTTGATGTCGGCGGCGAAGACCGGCACGCCGTTGCGCGCGAAGCCTTCCGCCATCACCTGCAAGGTCACGGTCTTGCCGGTGCCGGTCGCGCCCGTCACGAGGCCGTGGCGGTTGGCGAGCTTCAGCAGGAGGTTCTCCGGCTTGCCGCTCTTGCCGATCAGAATCGCACCGTCATCCGCCATCGTCACCGTCCATCGCTCTCAAAACTGTCAGGTTAAACCTGTAACCAAAGGACGCAGAGGGCGGAAGCCCGATGGCCGTTGGAATTGGATCGTAAATATGTAAACTATTTTTCGGGAGGCCGTATCGGCCGGGTAAGGACACACGACATGGATGAACTGATTTCAAGGATCGTTGCGGCGTCCGGCCTCAACGAAGATCTGGCCCGCAAGGCCCTCGGCATCATCCTCGCCTTCCTGCAGAAGGAAGGCCCGACGAGCGAGATCAGCCAGTTGATGGCGGCGCTGCCGGGCTCTCAGGAGCTCGCGGATGCCGAAGGCGGCGCCAAGGGCGGCGTGCTCGGCGCGATCGGCGGCCTGATGGGCGGAGGCGGCGGCGTCATGGCGCTCGGTGGCCAGTTGATGGGGGCCGGCCTCTCGATGCCGCAGATCCAATCCGTCTCGAAGGAAATGTTCGCCTATGGCCGCGAGAAGGCCGGCGAGGACACGATGGGCGCCATCGTCGGCGCGATCCCAGGGCTCGGCCAGTTCGTCTGAGCGGCGCGCATCGCAGTCTCCAAGCACCGCCTTCGGGCGGTGTTTTCTTTTCAGCTCACGACGGCCGTGCGTTTGCGCACCGGCCGTGCGACGAAGTAGGGATGGCCGTGCGGCCGCGCCCGTGGCAATCAGTCCCCGCGACGGCACATCGTGCGGAAGGGAGCATCGGCGCGCATGAACTCGGCGACCTCATCCGACCTGCCCTATCTCGACGCCTTTCCGGCCGCTTCGCGTGAGGCGTGGCGAACTGCCGTCGACAAGGTGCTGAAGGGCGCCGATTTCCAGAAGAAACTGGTCGGGCGCAGCGCCGACGGCATCCGCATCGAACCGCTCTATGAAGCGGCATCGGGCGAGCGGGCCTTCCGTGCTGAGGCCGGTCGCTGGCATGTCGCGGCGCGGGTCGATCATCCGCAAGCGGAGGAGGCGCGCAGGCTGGCGCTGGCCGAGCTCGAAGGCGGAGCCGACATGCTCACCATCGCCTTCGCCGGTGCACGCGCCGCTCGCGGCTATGGCCTCGTTGCCGACGATGTCGCGACACTCGACAGCGCGCTGGACGGCGTGATGCTCGACCTGATCCGCCTCAGGCTGGATCCGGCACCGCAGGGGCGCGTCAACGCGCTCATGCTCGCCGCCTTGATCGAGAAACGCGGCCACGCCCCAGGCGAGCTGTCGGTGGAGTTCGGTTTCGATCCGATCGGCGTCCTCGCCAGCCATGGCTCGCTCGCGGCGCCCTGGCCGGAGGTCGGCCGCCGGCTGGCGGTGGTGATCGCGGCGCTGAAACAGCGTGGCTTCAAGGGCCCCTTCGTCACGGTCGATACCCGCCCCTATCACGAGGCCGGCGCCACCGAAGCCCAGGAGCTCGGCGCCGCGCTGGCGACGGCGCTCGCCTATCTGCGCGCGCTGGAGGCGCAGGGCCTGTCTCTGCAGGAAGCGTGCGACGCCATCGCCTTCACGCTCGTCGCCGATACCGACGAGTTCATGACCGTGGCGAAGTTCCGCGCCGCCCGCCTGCTCTGGAACCGGGTGCAGCAAGCCTGTGGGCTGGAGCCGAAGCCGGCGACGATCCATGCCGAAACCGCCTGGCGCTCGCTGACCCGGCGCGATCCTTGGGTCAATCTGCTGCGCGGCACCGTCGCGGCCTTCTCCGCCGGTGTCGGCGGCGCCGATTCGCTCACCGTCCAGCCCTTCACCGCGGCGCTCGGCCTGCCCGACCTGTTTGCCCGGCGCGTCGCCCGCAACACGCAGCTCATCCTGCTGGAGGAATCCAATCTCTGGCGCGTCGCCGACCCCGCCGCCGGCGCGGGAGGCTTCGAGGCCTTGACGCAGGCGCTGTGCGAGCAGGGTTGGAGCCGTTTCCAGGACCTCGAGCGCGAGCGCAGCGACGACCTGCAAGGCGTGCTCGCGGCGCTTGCCAATGGCCATGTCCAGCAGGGCATCGCGCGCGAGCGCGCCGCCTCGGCCAAGGCCATCGCGACGAGACGCGTGCCCATCACCGGCACGAGCGAGTTCCCGAACATCCGCGAGAATGCCGTCTCGGTGCTGGAGATCGCCCCGGTGGAGGAGGCCGCCTCCCCTCAGCCGGGCAGCACGGCGGAACGCAATCCCGGTGAAATCGTCAAAGCCTTCATCGCAGGCGCCAGGCGCCCGGAAGCGCTGATCCCACCCAGTCAGAGGCTCCGTGTCGAGGCCTTGCCCGCGCATCGGCTGGCCGAGCCCTTCGAGGCGCTGCGCGACAAGGCCGACGCCCTGCCGCAGCGCCCGGTCGTTTTCCTGGCCACGCTCGGCTCGATCGCCGATTTTACCGCCCGCGCCGGCTTCGCCCGCAATCTGTTCGAGGCCGGCGGCTTCTCGGCCTCGGGCAGCGACGGCTTCGCCCGGAACGGCGCGACCGACCTCGACGCGCTCGTCGGCGCGTTCCGCTCCTCGGGCGCCAAGCTCGCCTGCCTATGCGGCTCCGACACCGCCTATGCCGAGGAAGGCGCGGCTGCGGCCGAGGCGCTGGCGAAGGCGGGCGCGACGGTCTGGCTCGCCGGGCGCCCCAGCGAAAGCGAAGCGGCGTTGAACAAGGCCGGCGTCTCCTCGTTCATCTTCATGGGCTGCGACGTGGTCGAGACGCTGGATCGCGCGCTTGCCATCGCGGCCGCCTGAACGGAGATCTGCCTTGACCGCCATCGCTCTCACCATCGCCGGCTCGGATTCGAGCGGCGGCGCCGGAATCCAGGCGGACCTCAAGACCTTCGCGGCGCATCAGGTCTACGGAGCCAGCGTCATCGTCGCGCTGACGGCGCAGAACACCAAGGGCGTCAGCGCGATCCATGCCGTGCCGCGCGACTTCGTCGCCAAGCAGATGGATGCCGTGTTCGAGGATCTCGATGTCGGCGCCGTCAAGATCGGCATGCTGGCGACCGCCGAGCTGATCGAGACGGTGGCTGCCGGCCTGAAAAAGCACGGTGCGAAAAACATCGTGCTCGACCCGGTGATGGTCGCCGCCTCCGGCGCGCGCCTGCTCGAGGAAGCCGCGGTCGAGGCGATCCGCAAGCACCTCTTTCCGCTCGCGACCCTGATCACGCCGAACCTGCCGGAGGCCGCGGCCCTGCTCGGTTCCAGCATCGCCGAGACGGACGAGGCCGTCGACGAACAGGCGGAGAAGCTCGCCGCCCTGGGCGCGGCCAATGTCCTGGTCAAGGGCGGCCACGGGCATGGCGACGTCAGCAGCGATCTGCTCCTGCTCGCCGGCGGCACGCGCCAGCGCTTCAACGCGCCGCGGATCGACACTCGCAACACCCATGGCACGGGTTGCACGCTGTCCTCGGCGATCGCCGCCAACCTCGCCAGGGGCCTGCCACTGCCGGAGGCGGTCGGTCATGCGAAGACCTACATCTCGGCCGCCATCGCCGCCGCCGATCAGGTCGCGGTTGGCCATGGCCACGGACCGGTGCATCATTTCCACCGTTGGTGGGACAAGACGGACGGGAGCAAGCCATGACCGCGATCCCGGATTTCACGAAGATCGCCTTCGCAGGCGGCAAGGCGTCCGCGCCGCCTTCATTGCCCGCAGGCGAGCCCTGGCTGACGCCGGAAGACATCCCGGTGAAGCCGGTCTACGGACCCAGGGATCGCGACGGCCTGCCCTTCGTCGAGACGATGCCGGGCATCGCGCCCTATCTGCGCGGCCCCTACCCGACCATGTATGTCAACCAACCCTGGACGATCCGGCAATATGCCGGCTTCTCCACGGCGGAGGATTCGAACGCCTTCTATCGACGCAATCTTGCCGCCGGGCAGAAGGGCCTCTCCGTCGCCTTCGACCTCGCGACCCATCGCGGCTACGATTCGGACCATCCGCGCGTCGGCGGCGATGTCGGCATGGCCGGCGTCGCGATCGATTCGATCTACGACATGCGCACGCTCTTCTCCGGCATCCCACTCGACCAGATGAGCGTGTCGATGACGATGAACGGCGCCGTGCTCCCGGTGCTGGCGCTCTATATCGTCGCGGCCGAGGAGCAGGGCGTGCCGCAGGCCAAGCTCTCGGGGACCATCCAGAACGACATCCTCAAGGAGTTCATGGTCCGCAACACCTATATCTACCCGCCCTCGCCCTCGATGCGGATCATCGGCGACATCTTCGCCTTCACCTCGGCCCATATGCCGAAATTCAACTCGATCTCGATCTCCGGCTACCACATGCAGGAGGCCGGAGCGACGCAGGACCTCGAGCTCGGCTACACGCTGGCCGATGGCGTCGAATATATCCGCGCCGGCCAGCGCGCCGGGYTGGGCGTCGATATCTTCGCGCCGCGGCTATCCTTCTTCTGGGCGATCGGCATGAACTTCTTCATGGAAGTCGCCAAGATGCGCGCGGCCCGCTTGATCTGGGCGAAGCTCGTCAAGGATTTCGGGGCCCAGAACGAGAAATCCCTGCCGTTGCGCACCCATAGCCAGACCTCCGGCTGGTCGCTGACGGCGCAGGACGTGTTCAACAACGTGCCGCGCACGATGATCGAGGCGATGGCGGCGACGCAGGGCCATACCCAGTCGCTCCACACCAACGCGCTCGACGAGGCGTTGGCGCTGCCGACCGATTTCTCGGCCCGCATCGCCCGCAACACCCAGATCCTGCTACAGCAGGAGAGCGGGACCACCCGGATCATCGATCCCTGGGGCGGCTCCTATTATGTCGAGCGGCTCACCGCGGAGCTTGCCGAAAAAGCCTGGGGCCATATCAGGGAAGTCGAGGCGCTCGGCGGCATGGCCAAGGCGATCGAGGCGGGCATCCCGAAGCTGCGGATCGAAGAGGCCGCCGCCAAGACGCAGGCCCGCATCGATGGCGGCCAGCAGGCGATCATCGGCGTCAACCGCTTCAAGCCTGACAACGAGGCTTCGATCGATGTGCTCAAGGTCGACAACGCCTCGGTGCGCGCCCAGCAGCTCGACAAGCTGAAACGCCTCAAGGCCGAGCGCAACGAGACCGAGGTGCAGGCCGCACTGACGGCGCTGACCAACGGCGCGGCCGGCAATGGCAATCTGCTCGATCTCGCCGTCAAGGCCGCTCGCGCCAAAGCGACGGTCGGCGAGATCTCGATGGCGATGGAGAAGGTCTTCGGGCGCCACCGGGCCGAGATCAAGGCGATCTCGGGCGTCTACAAGCGGGAGGTCGGCACGATGAACCCAGCCGTCACGCGCGTCCAATTGATGTGCCAGGATTTCGAGGAGGCGGATGGGCGCCGCCCGCGCATCCTCGTCGCCAAGATGGGGCAGGACGGGCATGATCGCGGCCAGAAGGTGATCGCCTCGGCCTTCGCCGATCTCGGCTTCGACGTCGATATCGGTCCGCTCTTCGCGACGCCGGACGAGGCGGCGCGGCAGGCCGTCGAGAACGACGTCCACATCGTCGGCGTCTCCTCGCTGGCGGCGGGACACCTCACGCTGGTGCCG
>NZ_JBFRDQ010000157.1:0-9682 GCF_052113865.1 Allobosea sp. TAB14
ATGTTGTCTGATGTGGCCCCTAAGCGATGGAAAGCCAACCTCGAACATCGCTTCGACAGAGCTTGTCGGGAATATCCACAAGGGGAGGCAGCCAGGCAGGCTCGTCATTCTCGAGCGAAGCGAAGCGCAGACCCGAGAATCTCATGACCAGAGGACGCTGGTTTCCAAGATGCTCGGGTCAAGCCCGAGCATGACAGCCTTCGTTACCCGATAGCGGCTCAGCCGCCGAGCGCAGCCTTCACCATCGGACTGACCTTGCCGAAATCCATCTGCCCGGCGTAAGTCCCGCGCAGGATGCCGATGACCTTGCCCATGTCCTTGACGGCGGTCGCGCCGCTCTCGGTGATGGCCTTGTCGATCGCGGCCTTCACCTCGTCGTCCGACATCTGCTTGGGCAAATAGGAGGAGATCACCGCGACCTCGACGCGCTCGCCGTCAGCCAGCTCGGGGCGGTTGTTTGCGTCGTAGATCGCGATCGATTCCTGGCGCTGCTTGATCATCTTCTGCAGCACGCCGAGGATCTCGTCGGCGGTGGCCTCGCCCTTGCCGGCGCCGCGCGCCTCGATGTCCTTTTCCTTGAGCGCCGCCTGGATGAGGCGGATCGCGCCGACCTTGCCCTTCTCGCCGGCCTTCATCGCTTCCTTCAGATCGCTGGTGAAGCGCTCGCGGAGGCTCGTCATTGCGTTGTTCCTTTTTCTCTTGTGCGGGCTGCGCCAAGCTTCATTGACGGGCAGCGCCCAGCTCTTTAAGGCTCGCGTTCCAGACCGGCGGAGTGGATTTCTGCAGCCCCGCCCCCGCATTTCTGCCGCTGGCGCGGCCTGGACCGAGACATAGACATGACCGCCACCGAAGGAAACCCCGCCGATAGCGGCTGGACCGAACCGCGCGCGACCGCGCTCCTCGTGCTCGCCGACGGCACGGTGCTGGAAGGCTTCGGCCTCGGCGCCGTGGGCGAGGCGCCGGGCGAAGTCTGCTTCAACACCGCGATGACCGGCTATCAGGAAATCCTGACCGATCCCTCCTATGCGGGGCAGATCGTCACCTTCACCTTCCCGCATGTCGGCAATGTCGGCGTGAACGAGGAAGACACCGAGACGGTGAACGCCGCSGCSTCCTCCGGYGTGCGCGGCWKCGTGMTCCATGCCGMSATCACCCAGCCCTCGAACTGGCGCGCGAACCGGCATTTCGACGCCTGGCTCAAGGCCCGCAACATCGTCGGCATCTGCGGCGTCGACACCCGCGCGCTCACAGCGCTGATCCGCGACAACGGCATGCCCAACGCCATCCTCGCCCATAGCCCGGACGGCGTCTTCGACATCGAGCGGCTGAAGAAGCAGGCCGCCGCGCTGCCCTCGATGGCCGGGCTCGACCTCGTGCCGCTCGTCACGGCCGCGCAGCGCTATGACTGGGACGAGACGCCCTGGGTCTGGCCCGCCGGCTATGGCAAGCGCGAGACCACGAACTACAAGGTCGTCGCGATCGACTACGGCGTGAAGCGCAACATCCTGCGCCTGCTCGCCAAGGCCGGCTGCGACGTCACGGTCGTGCCCTCGACCGCAAAGGTCGAGGACATCCTCGCCCTGAACCCAGACGGCATCTTCCTCTCCAACGGCCCCGGCGACCCGGCCGCGACGGGCGAATACGCCGTGCCGGTCATCAAGGAACTGCTCGACCGGAAGGTCCCGACCTTCGGCATCTGCCTGGGACACCAGATGATGGCGCTCGCCATCGGCGGCCAGACGATGAAGATGAAGCAGGGCCACCACGGCGCCAACCACCCGGTGCAGGACAAGACCACCGGCAAGGTCGAGATCGTCTCGATGAATCACGGCTTCGCCGTCGATCCGGCGACGCTGCCGGCCAACGCGGTCGAGACCCATGTTTCGCTCTTCGACGGTTCGAACAGCGGCATCGCGCTCACCGACCGCCCGGCCTTCAGCGTCCAGCACCACCCCGAGGCTTCGCCCGGCCCGCAGGACAGCCACTATCTCTTCAACCGCTTCGTCGAGCTGATGGCGGCGGAGAAGGGCAAGAAGGCGGCCTGAGGGCCGACCAGGACGACCGGAGGCAGGCATGATCCACCAGTTGCGCATCTACGAGATCTTCGAGCGCAACAAGGCGGCCTTCCATGCSCGCTTCCGCGACCACGCCGCCCGCATCATGGCGCGCCACGGCTTCCACATCGTGGCGATGTGGGAGACGGCGAGCGCCGGGCGCACCGAATTCGCCTATATCCTCGCCTGGCCGGATATCGAGACGAAAACGAACGCCTGGGCGAGCTTCATGGCCGACCCGGAATGGAGCGAGATCAAGCGCGTCACCCGGAACGAGCATGGCGACATGGTCGGCGCGATCGAGGACCGCATGATGAACCCGACCGACTACTCCCCGAAGCTCGGTTGACAGCACCGCACCCGCGCGCTTTAAGCAAAGCATGATCAGCCTGCTCGCCTTCCTTCACGGCTATTACGCCCCGCTCTCATAGAGGCGGTGGCATTCCCATGTTCAACCGCCGCGCTGGCGGTTGAATTCAGGCAGATCACCCGGCATCGCGGCCCACCACCGGACCAGAGCGATGTCTTCCAGGATCAGAACCGTCTCCACCATCGGCATCATGGGCTTCGGCGCCTTCGGCCGCCTRATGGCCCGCCATCTCCAGCCGCATTTCGCCTTGCGCGTCTGCGACCCCACCAGCGCGCCCGCAACCGATACGAGCGGCAAGGGCCTGCAGCCGGCGACCCCTGCTGAAGTCGCCTCCTGCGACCTCGTCATCCTCGCCGTGCCCGTTCCGGCGATCCCCGAGGCGATCGCGGCTTTGCGCCCGCATCTCAAGGCCGGCGCCATCGTGCTCGATGTCGGCTCGGTCAAGATCGGCCCCGCCCGGGCGATGGAAGCGGCCCTGCCCGATGATGTCGAGATCATCGGCACGCATCCGCTCTTCGGGCCGCAGAGCGCCCGCGGCGGGCTTGCCGGTCTCAAGATCGCGCTGTGTCCGATCCGCGGCCGCAGCACGCCGCGCATCGCCGCCTTCCTGCGCCATGTGCTGAAGCTGAAGGTCATCGTGACGACAGCCGACGCCCATGACCGCGAGGTCGCGATGGTCCAGGGCCTGACCCATCTCATCGCCAAGATCCTGGTCCGGATGGAGCCGCTGCCTCGGACGATGACCACGGCGAGCTTCGACCTCCTGATGCAGGCGACCGAGATGGTCCGCTACGACGCGCCCAACGTCTTCATGGCGATCGAGCGCGCCAACCCGCACGCCAAGGCGGTGCGCGACCGCTTCTTCGCTCTGGCGGAGGAGATGCGGCTGTTTCTGGAGCATGGTCATGGCGAAGCGGCGCAAACGACTCCCGCCCTGCCTCACAAGGTCGCAGAGGTCGCGCAGGCCTAGCCTTCGCGATCCTCACCGACGAGAATATCGGAAAGGCGAATGCTCCTGCGATGACCGACAATCCCCTGCTCTACCCGGGCGCCGCCCATCCCGATCTGCGCGAGCCGATGATCGCCGACCTCGTCCGCACCTTCTACGAGCGGGCGCGTCTGGACGATGTGATCGGCCCGGTCTTCGCGGCGGCTGTGACGGATTGGGACGACCACATCGCCAAGATCACTGATTTCTGGAGCGGCGTGATGCTGCGCACCGGCCGCTACAATGGCCGCCCGATGCGCCCGCATCTGATCCTGCCGCTCGAGGGCAAGCATTTCGACCGCTGGCTCGACCTGTTCGAGGCGACGGCGCGCGAGGTCTGCGCGCCCGACATCGCAGACGCCTTCATCGTCCGGGCGCGGCGCATCGCCGACAGCTTCGAGATGGCGCGCGCCAGCCAGCGCGGCGAATTCGCGGCACCGCGGCATAGTTTGCGGTGAATGCAGTGCGTCATTCTCGGGCTTGACCCGAGAATCTCAGGCCGAAAGAGGCTCTGGCACTCGCCGGTCATGAGATGCTCGGATCAAGCCCGAGCATGACGCGCGATGCATCTAGGCCGCGCGTGCCTCCCGGCTCAGGAACGTAGCGATCTCTCCCCGATCAGCTCCCGCCTCCCGCGCGATCCGCTCGGCGAGGACCGCCGACGAGGGCCGAAGCGTCCCCAGCGGCCGGTCGAGCCAGTAGGACACCGGATTCAGCGCTTCGCGTGCATCGACCCGCACGATCCGTCCCGCCGCGAGTTGCTCGCGCGCCAAAGGCGGCCGGGCCAGCGCGATGCCAAGCCCATGGGCGGCCGCATCGAGCACGAGATTGTAGTCCTCGAAGCGGCGATCCTGCGGGCGCGGGCGATAATCCAGCCCCTGCGCCGCGAACCAGGCTTTCCAGCCGGCCGCGTCGGAATCATGGATCAGCGGCTGCGCCAACAGGCGTTCCGGCGCGCCCTCCCCGATCGCGGCCGCGAGCCCCGGCGAGGCGATCGGAAAGCACCATTCTTCGAACAGCTTGAGCGAGAGCCGGTCCGGCGCGCCGCCACGCCCGCAACGGATGCCGAGATCGACGCCTTCCTCCTCGAAATCGACCTTGCGATGCTCGACCTGCAGCACGATCCGCAGCGAGGGCGCGCCCGCCTCCAGCACGGCCAAGCGCGGCATCAGCCAGAGCGCGCAGACCGAAGGCGGCGCGCTGACCCGCACCACCGAAGCGCCGCGCGCCTCGCGCCAACGTTCGGAAGTATCGGCGATCAACGCGAAAGCTTCCTGCGTGCGCTGGAGCAGGCGCTGCCCTTCCGGCGTCAGCGAGACACCGCGGGCCTGCCGCAAGAAGACACGCAAGCCGAGCCAATGCTCCAGCTTGGCGATCTGCCGGCTGATGGCGCCATGCGTCAGGTTCAGCGCCTCGGCGGCCGAGGAGAAGCTGCCGGTGCGCGCGGCCGCCTCGAAGGCGCGCAGGGTGTCGAGCGGCGGCAGGTTCGAGCTGTGATCCATCGTCACAGCTCATGCGCGAATTGTTCGTTTGTCAATCAGCTCGTGCGGGCGCTTATCGGCAGCAACCTTTCGTCATTGATGGATCGACGCCATGTCCTCCTCGAGCTGCGCCTCCCCTGCGCTCATTGCCCCCGGCGCCAGGCGCCTCGACCCGACGCTGGTCTTCACCGTGACTTTCACGGTCATGGCCTGGGCCTCCTCCTTCCCGGTGATCCGCGCCGGCCTCGCCGGCTTCGGCCCGGCCGAGATGGCCGCGCTGCGCTTCGCCCTTGCCGGCGGCCCGGCCRCACTCTTCCTCATCGCGACGCGGGCGAAGCTGCCCGAGCGCGCCGACATCTGGCGCTTCCTGGTCGGCGGCGTGATCTTCATCGCCGGCTACGCGCTGCTGCTGAATTTCGGCCAGCGCGTCGTGCCGGCGGGTCCTGCCGCCTTCATCATCAACACCAACCCGATCATGACGGCCGTGCTCGCCATGATGATCCTCGGCGAGCGCTTCAGCCTGACCGCCTGGCTCGGCACGGCGCTGTCCTTCGCCGGTATCGGCGTGATCGCGCTCGGCAAGGGGCTCGACGTCGAAATCGGCATGAGCGTGCTGCTGATCCTCGGCGCCGCCTTCTGCAACGCCATCACCACGGTCGTGCAGAAGCCGCTCTTCGCCCGCTACAAGCCCTTGCATGTCGCAGCCTGGAACATGGCCATCGGCGGCTTCGTGCTGCTGCCCTTCCTGCCCTCGGCCATCGCCCAGGCCCAGATCGCGCCGGCCGTCTCCTTCTGGTCGGTGGTTTATCTCGCCGTCGTGCCGAGCCTGATCGCCTACGGCACCTGGGCCATCACCCTCTCGCGCCTGCCGGCCGCCCGCGCCTCCAACTTCCAGTACGCCGTGCCGCCAGTGGCGATGCTGCTGGGTTTCCTCTGGCTCGGCGAGGTGCCCACGCTGTTTGGCCTGATCGGCGGCGTCATGGCACTGGCCGGGGTCGTGGTGGTCAACCTGAAGCGGTGATCAAAACCCCTTCGCCGCCAGCGCCTTCTCGTCATCCGCGATGTAGTCGCGGATGATCGGGACGGCGCTCTTGTGCGGGCCGAGCAGAAGCTGGAACACCATGTCGCCGCCGATGTCGAAGGAGATCGAGCAGGCGCAGAGATAGAATTCCCACATCCGGGCGAAGCGCTCGCCCATCATGCCGACCACCTCCTGGCGCCTGGCCATGAAGCGCTCGCGCCAGGCTTCGAGCGTCCAGTGGTAGTGGCGCCGCCAAAATTCGCAGTCCGAGGACCAGAGCCCGGTCTGCTCCACCGCCGCGAACACCTCCGACAGCGCCGGCGCATAACCGCCGGGGAAGATGTACTTCTCGAAGAACGGCCCGGTGAAGCCCGGCGGCCCGGCGCGGCCGATGCAGTGGACGAGCGCGATCCCGTCCGGCGTCAGCAAATCGCGGATCTTCTCGAAATATTCGCCGTAATGCGCGACGCCGACATGCTCCATCATGCCGACCGAGACGATGCGGTCGAACGTCCCCGTGAGCTCGCGATAGTCCTTGTTGATGAAGGTCACGGCATCGCCGACGCCGGCGGCCTCGGCCCGCTTTTGCGCTGCCGCCATCTGGTCGGGCGAAACGTTGAGGCCGGTGACCTTGGCTCCGCAGGCTTTCGCCAGATAGATCGAGAGTTCGCCCCAGCCCGAGCCGATGTCGAGCACGCGCATGCCGGGCTCGATCTTCAACTTGGCGGCGATGTGCCGGAGCTTGGCTTTCTGTGCTGCCTCCAGCCCGACCTCGGGACTGTGCCAGTAGGCACAGGAATAGGTCATCGTCTCGTCGAGCCAGAGCCGGTAGAAATCGGTCGGGATGTCGTAGTGATGCTTGACCTTCTTGCCGGCGGCACCGAGCGGGTTGTGCATCCGCCAGCGCCTTATGCGGAAGCGAACCTGCCGGATCGCCTTTTGCAGCGGATGCTTGCGCAGTTCCTTCCGTTGCAGCCAGAACAGCGTGAGCAGGTCGTGGATCGTGCCTTCCTCGAAGTCGATCCGCCCGTCCATGTAGCCTTCGGCCAACGCCAGCTCGGGATTGAGGAAGAGCTCCCGCTCGATCCGGTCGTCATGAAAGCGTACGGTGACGGAGGGCGCGATCTTGCGCACCCCGGCGAACARCATCTCGGCCGGGCCGGGGCCGAAGACATGCCGCTTGCCATCCGGGGTGACGACAGTCAGGCGCCCCTGGCGGACGAACCCCTTGAGCAGTCGCGGCAGCAGCAGCATCGGCGATCCCCGTTGACCCCGCGAGTCGCGGGCAGCCCGACGAGCTAATCGCAAACGGCGCCGCGCCGAAAGCCCTGTGGTTGCGGAGCGGCCCGGCTTTCGCTTACTCGTCGCAAGGAAGAGGCCGCACCCGGCCCGAGGATCGAGCGAACCCATGTCCTGGCGCGATTTCTGGAACGGCGAGCATGCGATCTACGTCTCGCCACGCCACAAGGCCCTGCATTACCGCGGGATCGCGAGCGACCTGATCGGCCATATCCCCTCGCCCGCAGCGGTCGTGCTCGACCATGGCTGCGGCGAGGCGCTCGATGCCGCCCGCGTCGCGCGGGCCTGCGGCAAGCTCTATCTCTGCGAGGCGGCGCCGAGCGTCCGTGAGAAGCTGCGCGGACAGTTCGGACGGCTGGAGACGGTCGCGGTCGTCTCGCCGGAGGAGGTCGAGGCCCTGCCCGAGGCGTCGCTCGACCTCGTCGTCGCCAATTCGCTGATCCAGTACCTCTCCCGCGACGAGCTGAAAGCCGTGCTCGCGACCTGGCACAGCCGGCTCAAGCCCGGCGGCGCCCTCGTCCTCGCCGACGTCATCCCGCCCGATGTGAGCCCCCTGACGGACGCCATCCAGCTCCTTGCCTTCGGCTGGCGCGGCGGCTTTTTCCTGGCAGCTCTTGCCGGGCTCGTCCGCACGGCCTTCTCGGATTATCGCAAGCTCCGCGCCCAATACGGCCTTTCGACCTATACGCCGGAAGCCGTCCAGGACCTGCTGCGCGAGGCCGGCTTCGTCGAGATCCAGCGGCCCGCGAATTTCGGCCACAACCCGCATCGGATGACCTTCAAGGCGATCAGGCCGGCCTGAAGGCCGGCGCGCGCTGACTCTTGGAAAGCCTTCTCGTGCAGACAGWGTACGGAAGGCGCCGGGCATTCCGTAACTGAACCCGACGGAATGACTTGATCCGGACCGGCAAATATGGCTTTGAGCGCGGCTTGTCTCCACGTCACCGCCACTAAGTCACTGTCTCCAAGCCCGGAATGCCCGTGCAGGACCAATTCGCCTGTCCTTATTGCGACGCAATGCTCAACCGGGGCGTGCTGTCCTGCCGCTGCTGCGGGCGCGATCTCACGCCCGTCCTGCCGCTGCTGCGCCGCCTCGATACGCTGGAAGAGCGTCTCGCCGCCTTCGAGAGGAAAGCCGAGGAGGACCGCGCCGCAGTCGCGGCCGTGCCGGCGCCGCCCGCGGCAGAGGCCAAGGCGGCAATCCTGCCCGAGGCTATGCCTCCGGCCGATGAGCTGCCGCCCGCCCTGAACGCGGCGCGTCGGCGTTTCTGGGTGCTGCCGCTCGGCTTCCTGCTGCTGCTCGGCGCCTATGGCTCGGTCGTGCTCTGGCTCGACTTGCCCCTCTGGTCGCTGCGCCTTGCCTCGATCGCAATTCCCTTCACCACCGGCCTGATCTATTTCGGCGTCCGGCCACGGCTGATCGCCTTCGATATCGGCATCGCCCTCGCCTTCGCGATTTTTTCCGTCGCAGCAATGAACGCGTGGCTGGGCTGGCACGACAACATACCGCTCCTTCCGCAGGGATCGGCAGCCTGGCGCGAGACGTTCTTCTATGCGCTGAGCATCGGTGCCTCCCTTTTCTCGGGGATGTTGCTGCGCGCGACGCAGGCTGCGCTGACCGCGCGCGGCCTCGTCTCGCTGCCGGAACTGCGCAAGGGGCTGCTGGCTGTTCACGGCAAGATCCCGATGGAAACCCTGAAGACCATCGAGACCACGATCCTGATGGCCACGACCGTTATTTCTGCCATTGCCGGCATCATTGCCGGAATTTTGGGAGTGAAATAAGAAAGATGATCGAGACTGTGCTTGTCCGGCACGTTCTGCCTGCCGTCTTCGCTGCCGCCGCCATGCTGTCGAGCGCCCATGCCGCCGACCCGATCCAGCTCATCACGCGCCAGGAGGCTGCGCTGCCGGCCGCCGGCACCGCCGCCACGGGCACGCGCAACCTGACGCGCGGCCCCGGGATCGACACCTTGCCGACGCCCGACAAGGGCGTCGACGGCAAGCCCTTCCGCCTGGCCGTGCGCTTCGTGCCGAGCAATGGCGTGCCAGTCGATCCTTCGACCGTGCGCGTCTTCTATCGCCGCCAGCCCCCGCTCGACATCACCGAGCGCGTCAAGACCTTCATCACGCCGGCCGGCATCGATGCGCCGGCGGTGGTGGTACCGCCCGGCACGCATGTCATCGAGATCGAGGCGACTGACAAGGAAGGCCGCATCGGGCGCCGGCAACTCCAGCTGACCGTCGCCCCGTCGCCATGAGATCGGGTGGAGGCGGGCGAAATGCCAGTCAACTCGCCCGGTCGGCGAAGCTGAAGAATTTGTGGCCGAGGAACGAGAACACCATCACCACCCCCGTCGTGACGAACTGCATCGGCAGATAGGGCAGTCCGAGCCGGGTCACGAAGAGATGCATCAGCAGGCCGGTGAGCACGAAGCCGCCGGCCGCGATCAGCCCGAAGCGCCAGCC
>NZ_JBFRDQ010000158.1:0-12419 GCF_052113865.1 Allobosea sp. TAB14
GGGAGCTGTCAGACCCAGCTGTCGTCGTCCGAGTTGCCGCCGTCGTCGTAACCCGGATCGTCGTCGTCATCCGCCTGGTCGTAGTTGGCCTGGCTGACATCCTGTCTGTCGGCAGTGCTGTCGGTGCGCGCCTGGTCGTCCGCGCCGCGATCATAGGCGGACTGGTCGGCTGCCCCCTGCTCATAAGCGGATTGTTGGGTGTTCGCGCCGTTCGAGCCCGAGCCGAAGTTGCTCACCGAGCTGGCGAGACCGCTTGCCGCGGCGCCGTGACCGCTGAAAGCGTTGGTCAGGACATTGCCTAGCACGAGGCCGCCGGCCACGCCCGCCGCGGTCGTCAGCGCGCTGGCCATGAAGCCGCCGCCACGTGCGGCCGGCTGCTGGGGCTGGTTGCTCCAGGGGCCGGGCTGCGGCTGGGGCGGGGGAGGCTGCATCGGCTGGGCGGCCGGCGCATTCGTCCAGGCGGAAGAGGGCTGCCCCTCCGGGCGGGGCGGAACCGGCGGAACCGATCCGGCACGCGGCTGCGCGGGAGCGCCGCCGAAAATGCCCGACAGGAAGCCGCCCGAGGCTTGCGCCGCCTCGCTGGGGCGGCTCTGCAGCTCACGGACCTGCGCCTGCAGGCTCTCGACCTGCTGGTGCAGGTTGGTCAGCGCCTGCTCCTGCACATAGACGGCCTGGGCCATCGCGTAGGGCGCGTAGGGCTGCTCGCGCAGTCGCTCGGCGATGAAGGCTTCGGCTTCCGGGTCGCGGGGCTGGGTGGCGGCCTGCTTGAGCCGATCGAAAATCCCGGCGATCACGTCGCGTTCTTGCGGCGTCATCGTCATCTCCTCTGGTTGGACGGCGCCGATGCGCCGCCCTCAAGAGGTGGGCCTGCCCTGTGACGGTATCAAGGCGGAGCGCGGCAGCATGCCGCGCTGCGATCAGAAGTCGCCGTCGGGGCTGTAATCGTCCGGCGGCGGCGCCTCGTCGCCGTCGGGCGCGACCAGCGTGCCGCGGTTGAGGACGAGGACGTTCGTGCCGGCAGGGACGCGGCTGTGGAGGTCGATGATGTCCTGGTTGAACAGGCGGATGCAGCCGGAGGACATCGACTTGCCGATCGACCACGGCTCCGAGGTGCCGTGGATGCGGTACAGGGTGTCGCGGCCGCCCTGGTAGAGATAGAGAGCGCGCGCGCCGAGCGGGTTGTCGAGGCCGCCCTGCATGCCGCCGGCCCAGGGGCCGTTCTTCTTCGGGTCGCGGCGGATCATATCAGGCGTCGGGGTCCAGCGCGGCCACTCGGCCTTGCGCTGCACCGTGGCGCGGCCGCGCCAGGACATGCCCTGCTTGCCGACGCCGATGCCGTAGCGGATCGCCTTGCCACCGGGCTGGACGAGATAGAGGAAGTGAGCGTCGGTATCGACGACGATCGTGCCGGGATGCTCGGCGGTCTGGTAGGAGACGATCTGGCGCAGGAAGCGCGGATTGACCTCGGAGACGTCGGTCGCCGGCAGCGGGAACTTCTCGTCGGGCCGCTCGCCATACATCTCCAGATATTCCGGGCTGACCATGCGCGCCCGCGGGGTGGGCACCTCATAGGGCTGCTGCCGCTGGCTGACGCAGGCTGCCAGGAACAGCGGTGTCATCGCGGCGAAGACGCGGCGGGTCGGCCGGGCGAGGGGAGAGGCGTCGTGGCGGGCGGAAGACATTGGGCTGAAAACTCGATCTGGACGGGCGGGCGGTAGCTGGCGGAAGGCGACCACACAATTCCCTGCGCCGTCGCTTGTTCCGGTTCAAGGAACCGGAGATGGCTGCGGGGTGAATACCGTGTGGCGAAATTGTGGCAAGCCGCGCCTGTTGCGTATGGGCAACAATGTTCCCGCGCTGCCACAACGACGCCCGGTGAATCTCCCGCTTGGCGAGAATTCCCGCTTCCGGCGCTGGAAAAGCGATTCTTCTGCGGCGCTAGGAGAGCGTCACAGGGTTAATAAAAGACTATCGCACCAGCCGCGGATTGCTTTTGCGGCGTGACTATCCCGCCAATGGCCGGGAGGCATGCATCAGAGACATGCTCATCGACCGTTTCCGCTGCGCGAGACACCTGCCAGCTTCGGGCGAACAACGGATTGTGATCGCGCCGAAAGCCGCCCGGCAGCCGAAGCGACGGGTGACGAACTCAGAAGGCCGCCGCCCGCGTGGGCGCGACGAGACCGAGGCGTTCGCGCGACCACCAGCGGCCGAGCATCATCACCGACACCACCGCGAGGCCGATCACGAGCCCGATCCAGATGCCGCGTCCGGCCAGCGGCGTGAGGAAGCCAAGTGCTGCCGAAAGCGGCAGSCCGATGCCCCAATAGCCCAGGCCGGCSARGATCATCGGCAGCCGCGTATCGCCGAGGCCGCGCAGGATCGAGGCGCCGACGACCTGCGCCCCGTCGGCGAGCTGGAAGACGGCGGCGTAGAACAGGAACGTCATGGCAAGCCCGGCGACCTCCGCGGCTCCGGGTTTCGAGACGTCGAGGAAGGGCGCGACGAGCCATTGCGGAGCGAGCGCCATCAAGAGCGCGGTCGAGGCCATGAAACTCAGGGCGAGGAACAGCGCCGTGGCGCCCGCGCGCCGGACACCCTCGCTGTCGCCGGCCCCGAAGGCGCGCCCGACCCTGACCGTGCCGGCCTGCCCGATGCCGAGCGGCACCATGAAGGTCAGCGAGGCGATCTGGATCGCGATGGCATGCGCCGCGAGCGGGCTCTCCCCGAACAGGCCCATCATGAAGGCGGCGCCGTTGAAGATCACGACCTCGAAGGCGACCGTCAGCCCGATCGGGAAGCCGATGCGCCAATAGGTCCGGTAGCGCGGCCAGTCCGGCACCCAGAAACGCCCGAGCAGGTGGTAGCGGCGGAAGCGCCGGTCGAGCGAGACGACGAGCGCGAGACCGGCGAACATCAGCGCCGAGGACAGCGCGGTCGCGAAGGCCGGATCCTGCCCCATCGCGTTCAGGATGGCTTCGGCCTGCCAGAGGACCAGCCACATCGGGCCGGCCATCGTCGCCGCCGCCCAGAAACCTTGCCGCACCGTCCGGCGCAGGTCGCGCACGGCATGGCGGTTGCGGCCGAGCTCGATCGCGATCATCGGCGAGACCGCGCTCATCACGCCGATGCCGAAGATCAGGAAGGCGGTGTAGAGATTGCTGCCGAGCGCGCCGGCCGCCAGCGCCTGCGGGCCGAGATGGCCCATCATCACGACATCCGTGGCCGTCATCGCCGTCTGCGCGACATTGGTCAGCACCATCGGCCAGCTCAGGGCGAGCATGGCCCGGGCCTCGGTGAGCCAGGGATGGGAACGGGCGGGGACTGCGGCGACGGTTGACATGGCGCTCCGCTTCTACCCGCGATTGCCGATCGCAGACAGCCACCCGCGCAGGGGGGCGGCTGCGCGCCGGGCGGGTCGACAAGCCGGGACGCGGCCTGCATCTTGCCTCGCGCTAGGCAAGGAGGGTTGTCGTTCATGAGCACCAATCTGCGGATCGACGGCGCGCGGCTGACCTCGCGGCTGGCGGATCTGGCGCGCATCGGCGCGACGCCGGAGGGCGGCTGCCGCCGTCTTGCCCTGACCGATGAGGACAGGCAGGGCCGCGACTGGCTCGTCGGCCAGCTCGAGACGCTCGGCCTCGACGTCCGCATCGACGCGATCGGCAACATCGTCGGCATCCTGAAGGGCCAGCTCGATGGACCCGCCGTCATCATGGGCTCGCATATCGACACGGTCGGCACCGGCGGGCGCTTCGACGGCGCGCTCGGCGTCGTCGCCGGCGTCGAGGTGTTGGCGGCCCTGCGCGATGCCGGTCTCACGCCGAAGCGCGACATGGCCGTCATCGCCTTCACCAATGAGGAGGGAGCCCGATTCCATCCCGACATGCTCGGCTCCTATGTCTGGGCCGGCGGGATGAGCGTCGAGGCCGCCCACCGCGAAGTCGATTCCGAAGGCGTCGGCCTCGGTTCCGAGCTGAAGCGCATCGGCTATGAAGGCGCGGAGCGGCCCGGCTTCCTGCCCGCGCATGCCTATCTGGAGATGCATATCGAGCAGGGGCCGGTTCTCGAGAACGAGGGCGGCGGCCTTGGCGCCGTCACCGGCATCCAGGCGATCACCTGGCTGGAATTGACGCTGAAGGGCCGCCCGAGCCATGCCGGCACGACGCCGATGGCCTATCGCAAGGATCCGGGGCTGGCGGCTGCGCGCATCAATATCTTTGCCAACGAGCTGRCCAAGACCATCCCGCACCAGCTCGCCAATTCCGGCGTCATCCGCGTGCAGCCCGGCAACGTCAACGTCGTGCCCGAGACGGTGGTGATGACGCTCGACCTGCGCAATCCGCAGGATGCGCCGCTCGCCCAGGCCGAGGAGGCGGTGCGCCGCTTCTGCGCCGAGCTTTCGGAGCGCGACGGCATCGCCATCGCCTTCCGCGACCTCGCCCGCTTCCCGGCGACGCCCTTCGCCGAAGAGCTGATCGCCGAGGTCGAACGCAGCGCGGGCGAATTCGGCTTGCCGATCCGGCGCATGATCTCCGGCGCCGGCCACGACGCCCAGATGATGGCGCGGCTTTGCCCGACCGCCATGGTCTTCATCCCCTCGATCGGCGGGCTCTCGCACAACCCGGCCGAGTTCAGCACCGACGAAGACATGGTCGCCGGCGCCAATGTGTTGCTCGCCACCGCCTGGCGCGTGGCGAACGCCTGAGGATCTCCCGCATGACGACGATCGCTTCGCTCTCGGCCGCCGAGCTCGGCCCCCTCTACGCCAGCAAGGATGTGTCGCCGGTCGAGGTCGCGAAGGACGCGCTCGCCCGCATCGAGCGCTTCGAGCCGCAGATCAACGCCTTCGTCCATCGCGACGAGGTGGCGACGCTCGCCATGGCTGAGGCGTCGCAGGCGCGCTGGCTCAAGGGCGAGGCGACCGGCCCGCTCGACGGCGTGCCGGTTACGATCAAAGACAACATCGCCGTCGCCGGCTGGCCGATGCGGCGCGGCTCCGCCGTGGCCTCCGACGCGCCCTTCCCGGAGGATGCGCCGGCCACGGCCCGCCTGCGTGAAGCCGGCGCCGTCTTCCTCGGCAAGACGACCATGCCGGAATATGGCTGGAAGGGTGTCGGCGATTCGCCGCTCACCGGCATCACCCGCAATCCCTGGAACATCGGCACGGGGCCGGGCGGCTCTTCTGCGGGAGCGGCATCGGCCGCGGCGCTCAATCTCGGCTGCATCCATATCGGCACCGACGGGGCCGGCTCGGTCCGCATCCCCGCCGCCTTCACCGGCGTCGTGGGGCTCAAGCCGAGCTATGGCCGCGTGCCGGCCTGGCCGATCTCGACCATGGGCTTCCTCGCCCATCTCGGCCCGCTCACCCGCACGGTGACCGATACGGCGCTGGCGATGCAGGTGATCGGCCAGCCCGACGAGCGCGACATGACGGCGATGACGGGCAGGCCGCCGGACTATGTCGACGGCCTCAAGGGCGGGCTCAGGGGCCTGCGCGTCGCCTGGTCGCCGCGGCTCGGCCTCGACGTGCCGGTGGACCCCGAGATCGCGGCGCTGACGAGCGCGGCGGCACAGCTTTTCGCCGAGCTCGGCGCGACGGTCGAGGAGGCCGATCCCGGCTTCGCCGATCCGATCGAAACCCTGATCACCTTATGGGCATCGGGCGCGGCGCTGGCACTGCGCGACACCGATGCTAGCGGTCGGGCGCGGATGGATCCGGGCCTCGTCGCCGTCGCCGGGCAAGGCGAGCGCATTCCGGCCTCGGCCTATGTCGATGCGCTGCTCAACCAGCGCAACGCACTGGCGCTGTGCATGGCCCGCTTCCACGCCCGCTTCGACCTGCTGCTGACGCCGGCCCTGCCGCTGCCGGCCTTCTCGGTGGGCCGCAACACGCCCGAGCATGGCGCCTATGGCGATGACTGGACCCGCTGGACGCCCTTCACCTACCCCTTCAACCTCACCCAGCAGCCCGCGATTTCTGTGCCTTGCGGCCTGACCGCGGCCGGGCTGCCGGCGGGGCTGCAGATCGTCGGCGCTTTCGGGCGCGATGCGCTGGTGTTGCGGGCGGCCGCCGCCTTCGAACAGGCAAAACCCTTCGCCCGCGTCGATCAGCCGATCAAACCGATTTAACCGGCATTTTTTCTGCGGTCGCTCCTTTGCCGCGCGATCCAACGCCAAGGGCCGGATATTCCGGCCCTTTCGTCGTTTTGSGCCGCTCTGGCACGAACCCTGCAGGCGACCGCGCTGCCTGAAGGAGCGTCTTCGGCGTGTTGTCAGGGAGAGTTTTTCTGCCCAAACTCGCGCCAAGGCCGCCCGCTCAGAGGTTGCCACACAGGGGAGAGAATGATGGATCGCAGGACGTTTCTGAAATCCGCGACCGGTGCCGGCGTTGCTGCCGCGGCAGGGGGGCTGGCGATGCCGGCCCTGGCGCAAGGCGCGGCGGCCAAGACCCTGCGCTTCGTACCGCAGGCGAACCTTGCCAATTTCGATCCCATCTGGGGGACGCAATATGTCGTCCGCAACGCCGCGGCGCTGGTCTGGGACACGCTCTACGGCATTGATTCCAAGTTCCAGCCGCAGCGCCAGATGGTCGAGTCCGAGGAAGTCTCGGCCGATGGATTGACCTGGACCTTCAAGCTGCGGCCGGGCCTGAAATTCCATGACGGCACGCCGGTCCTGGCCAGGGACGTGGTCCAGAGCCTGGTGCGCTGGTCCGCCCGCGATCCGATGGGGCTGATGCTCCGCGCCATCCAGGTCGAGCTTGCGCCGGTCGACGACCGGAGCTGGAAATGGGTGCTGAAGCAGCCCTTCCCGAAGATGCTGCTGGCGCTCGCCAAGAACAACGCGCCCTGCTCCTTCATCATGCCGGAGCGCATCGCCAAGACCGACCCCTTCACGCAGATCACCGAATTCGTCGGCTCCGGCCCGATGAAGTTCGCCCGGAACGAATGGGTTCCCGGCGCCAAGGCCGTCTTCGAGAAGTTCACCGATTATGTCCCGCGCTCCGAGAAGGCGGACTGGCTGGCCGGCGGCAAGAACATCCTCGTCGACCGCGTCGAATGGGTCATCATGCCCGATCCCGCGACGGCGGCCGCAGCCCTGCAGAACGGTGAGGTCGACTGGTGGGAGACGCCGCTCTCCGACCTCGTGCCCGTGCTCAAGGGCAATGCCAACATCAATGTCGATATCGGCGATCCGCTCGGCAATATCGGCTCCTTCCGCATGAACCACCTCTTCCCGCCCTTCAACAACGTCAAGGTGCGCCAGGCGGTGATGACCGCGCTGAACCAGGAAGACTACATGCGCGCCCTCGTCGGCGAGGACGACAAGCTCTGGAAGGAGCTGGGGGGCTTCTTCACGCCCGGCACGCCGCTCTATACCGAGGAGGGCGGCGAGATGATGAAGGCGAAGAACGTCGCCGCCGCCAAGAAGCTCCTCGCGGAATCGGGCTACAAGGGCGAGCCGGTGGTCTGCGTCGTGGCGCAGGACATGGCGGCGACCAAGTCGATGGGCGACGTCACCGCCGAATTGCTGAAGAGCATCGGCATGAACGTCGATTTCGTCGCGACCGACTGGGGCACCGTCGGCGCCCGCCGCGCCCAGAAGACGCCGCCGGGGCAGGGCGGCTGGAGCATGTTCCACACCTGGCATGCCGGCGCCGACTGCATCAATCCGGCCGCCTACACCGCGATCCGCGCCAATGGCGAAAAAGCCTGGTTCGGCTGGCCCGACGTGCCGGCGGTCGAGACCGAGGTGACGAACTGGTTCAACGCCAAGGACCTTGCCGAGGAGAAGGCGGCGCTCGGCCGCCTCAACAAGGCGGCGGTCGAGAATGTCGTCTATGCGCCCACGGGCTTCTACCTCGGCTATCAGGCCTGGCGGAAGAACGTCTCGGGCGTGGTTTCAGGCCCGCTGCCCTTCTTCTGGGGTGTGTCGAAGGCCTGACGATGGCGGGGGCGGCGGTGGCCGCCTCGACGCTTCACCCTGCTGCGTCCGGGACATCCGTTCCGGCCGTGGCCCCTGGTCAGACTTGAACGAGGTTCGGACAGCCCCATGCTTGCATTCGTCGTCAGACGCATCGTCGCGACCATCCCGGYGATGGCGTTCGTTGCGCTGTTCGTGTTTTCGTTGCTGTACATCGCGCCGGGCGATCCGGCGGCGATCATCGCCGGTGATCAGGCTTCGCCGGCCGATGTCGAGCGCATCCGCGCCAGCCTGGGGCTCGACCGGCCCTATCTGGTCCGTTTCGGCGAATGGTCGTGGCGGGTCGTGCAAGGCGATCTCGGCACCTCGATCTTCACCAACCTGCCGGTGACGCAGCTCATCGCCCAGCGCGTCGAGCCGACGCTCTCGCTGATGGTGCTGACGCTGATCTTCGCAGTGGTGATCGCGGTTCCGATGGGCGTGATCGCCGCCTGGAAGGCCGGCACCTGGATCGACAAGGGCGCGATGGCCTTCGCCGTCCTGAGTTTCTCGGTGCCCGTCTTCGTCGTCGGCTATCTGCTCGCCTGGATCTTCGCGCTGAAGCTCGACTGGCTGCCGGTGCAGGGCTACACGCCGCTCTCGCAGGGCGTCTGGCCCTGGCTCAAGAACCTGATCCTGCCGGCGGTGACGCTCGGGCTGGTCTATATCGCGCTGATCGCGCGCATCACCCGCGCCACCATGCTGGAGGTGCTGCAGCAGGACTATGTCCGCACCGCCAATGCCAAGGGCGTGGCGCAGAAGGACGTGCTCTTCCTGCACTCGCTCAAGAACGCGGCGGTGCCGATCGTCACCGTCATCGGCATCGGCATCGCGCTGCTGATCGGCGGCGCCGTCGTCACCGAGAGCGTCTTCGCCATTCCCGGCCTCGGCCGGCTCACCGTCGATGCCATCCTGCGGCGCGACTACCCCGTCATCCAGGGCGTCGTGTTGATGTTCAGCYTSGTCTACGTGCTSGTGAACCTGCTGATCGACCTSRCCTACACCMTCGTCGACCCGAGGATMCGCTATTGACCTTGCAGCATCCCATTCCGGCGAACGGTATCGCCGCCCCCGCAGCCCCGGCGAAGCCCGCCGGGCCCGGCAAGCTCGTCCGCTTCGGGCGCTATCTGCGCCGCCACCCCTCGGTCGCGATCGGCGGCGGGCTCCTCGTCCTCATGGCGCTCATCGGCCTGTTCGCGCCGCTGCTCGGCACCGTCGACCCGACGGCGATCTCGCCCAGCCGGCGCACGCGCGTGCCCTCGGAGCTCTACTGGTTCGGCACTGACATGCTCGGCCGCGACATCTATTCGCGCGTCATCTACGGGGCGCGCGTCTCGCTGCTCGTCGGCTTCAGCGTGGCGATCCTGGCCTCGGTCGCCGGGCTCGCCATCGGCCTCTTCGCGGGCTTCATGCGCTGGGCCGACAGCATCGTCATGCGCATCATCGACGGCTGGATGTCGATCCCGCCGATCCTGCTCGCCATCGCGCTGATGGCGCTGACGCGCGGCTCGATCGGCAACGTCATCCTCGCCATCACCATCGCCGAGATTCCGCGCGTCGCCCGGCTGGTCCGCGGCGTGGTGCTGTCCTTGCGCGAGCAGCCCTATGTCGAGGCGGCGGTGGCCAACGGTGCGCGCGCGCCGCGCATCATCATCAAGCACATCCTGCCCAATACCTTCGCACCGATGAGCGTGCAGGCGACCTATATCTGCGCCAGCGCCATGATCGTCGAGGCCATCCTCTCCTTCATCGGCGCGGGCGTGCCGCCCTCGACCCCGTCCTGGGGTAACATCATGGCCGAGGGCCGGGCGCTCTGGCAGGTCAGGCCGCATATCATCCTGTTCCCGGCCGTCTTCCTCTCGATCACCGTGCTCGCGGTGAACATGCTCGGCGACGGCCTGCGCGACTCGCTCGATCCGCGCATCGCCAAGCGGCTCTGAAGCGGCAGCCCTGCCGCTGAAGCAACCCCCGCCAACCACTGCCGGTGCTTGACGCGCCGGCAGTGGTTTTCGAGCCTGTCAGCCCATTATCCGGAGCCTTCCGCCGTGAGCCGAATCCTGACCGTCGCCGCAGCCCAGCTCGGCCCGATCCAGCGCGACGAAAGCCGGGCTTCGGCCGTCGCCCGGATGATCGCGCTGATGCGGCAGGCGAAGGAGCACGGCGTCGATCTCGTCGTCTATCCGGAGGCCGCGCTCACCGCCTTCTTCCCGCATTGGTGGATGGAGGACGAGGACGAGATCGACAGCTATTTCGAGACGGCGATGCCCTCGAACGAAACGGCGCCATTGTTCGAGGAAAGCAAGCGCCTCGGCATCGGCTTCCATCTCGGCTATTGCGAGCTCGCCCATGAGGAAGGGCGCAAGCGCCGCTTCAACACGGCGATCCTGGTCGACAACACCGGCACCATCGTCGGCAAGTACCGCAAGATCCATCTGCCCGGCCACCCGGAGCATCGGCCCGATGCACCCTATCAGAATCTCGAGAAGCGCTATTTCGAGACCGGCAATCTCGGCTGGCCGGTCTGGCGGACGATGGACGCCCATATCGGCATGATGATCTGCAACGACCGGCGCTGGCCCGAGAGCTACCGCGTCATGGGTTTGCAGGACGTGGAGCTGATCGTGCTCGGCTACAACACGCCCAAGCACAACCCGCCCGCACCTGACCATGACCGCCTTGGAAACTTCCACAACCAGCTCGTGATGCAGGCCGGCGCCTATCAGAACGCCAGCTGGGTCGTCGGCGTCGCCAAGGCGGGGCTGGAGGCCGGTGTCGACCAGATCGGCGGCTCCTGCATCATCGCCCCGACCGGTGAGGTCGTGGCGCGGGCCGTGACGGAAGGCGACGAACTCGTCATCGCCCGTTGCGACATGGATCTCGGCAAGAGTTACAAGGCCTCGACCTTCAACTTCGCGAAGCATCGCGAGCCGCAGGCTTACGGCTTGATCGTCGAGCGCAAGGGGGCAGGGCCTTTGCTGAGAGGATAGAGCCCGTGTCACCCGACCCGTTGAACCGGGATTGTTTCTTCCCACCGAAGCTTTCCACCTATGAGCAGGCGGCGCGCGGTTTCTCCGCGCAGGGCCAGAACGGCGGCATGTCCCAGGTCCAGCGCGTCCATCTGAGCGTTGGCCAGAATTATTATCGCTTCTGCGATGCGACTCGCTTCGCCAGCGATCCGCTGCGCGCCGCTGCCGGCGGCTGGTGGGCGGATCACGAGGTCTTCAGTAAGGTCAGGAGCGTGGCGGGCCGCTCGGCGACCATGGCGCGCTATGCCCAGGGCCTCGGCGAGGCCACGCTGAGCTATGCCGCCAAGCTCTATTTCGCGATTCCCTATGAATGGGGCGATTGCGGCGTCATCGTCGTCGCAAGGCTCACCGACCGCATCGACGCCTTCCGCGGTCGCGGCCTGACCGCCTATCTCGGCGGCGCCGACGTCCGCGATGGCGGTGCGAAATACACGCCGATCCAGGACCCGACGATTTCGCAACTCTTCATTCCCGAATTGCATCTGTATTTCGGGCGCGCCTTCTCTATCGTCCGGCAGGGGCCGGCCTCCACCTTCTGAACGGCGTCGCCATCGCCTTTGCTCAATGGCCTGCGGAGTAGTTTCGATGACCCACGACATCATCCTCAAAGGCGGCCGGGTCATCGACCCCTCGCAGAAGCATGACGGCATCCTCGACGTCGCCTTCACGGACGGCAAGGTCTCCGGCTTCGGCAAGGATCTGAAGGGGGCGAAGGAGATCCGCGACGTCTCCGGCTACATCGTCACGCCCGGCCTGATCGACCTGCACACCCATGTCTATTGGGGCGGCACCTCGCTCGGCATCGATGCCGACGAGTTCTGCCGCCTGTCGGGTGTCACCACCTCCGTCGACACCGGCTCGGCCGGCCCCGGCAACTGGGCGGGCTTCCGCAAGCATGTCATCGAGCCGAGCCAGGCGCGCATCCTCGCCTATCTGCATGTCTCGCATGCCGGCATCTACGGCTTCGACCAYCGCGTCATGGTCGGCGARAGCGGCGACMTGCGCATGATGAACCCGATCGACTGCGCCGAGGTCGCCGACAAGAACCGCGACTACATCGTCGGCATCAAGGTCCGCGTCGGCCTGCATGCCTCGGGCGACCAAGGCACCAAGCCGCTSAACATCGCGCTGCAGGTGGCCGAAGAGGTCGGCATGCCGCTGATGTGCCATATCGACCATCCGCCGCCATCCTATGAGGAAGTCCTTGCCATGCTCAGGCCGGGCGACGTGCTGACGCACGCCTTCCGCCCCTTCCCGAACGCTCCCTGCACGGCGCAGGGCACGGTGAAGCCGGAGGTGGTGGCCGCCCGCAAGCGCGGCGTGATCTTCGATATCGGCCACGGCAAGGGCTCGTTCTCCTTCAAGACGACGCGCGCCATGCTCGCCAACGGCTTCGAGCCGGACGTGATCTCGTCGGACGTTCACAAG
>NZ_JBFRDQ010000159.1:0-21311 GCF_052113865.1 Allobosea sp. TAB14
GCAGCAGGCGGCCCGCGACCCCAATGTCGTCGCGATCAAGCAGACGCTCTACCGCACCTCCTCGAACTCGCCGATCGTCAAGGCGCTGACCGAGGCCGCCGAGGCCGGCAAGTCGGTGACCGCACTGGTCGAGCTCAAGGCCCGCTTCGACGAGGAAGCGAACATCCGCTGGGCCAAGGAGATGGAGCGCGCCGGCGTCCAGGTCGTCTACGGCTTCATCGAGCTGAAGACCCATGCCAAGCTGTCACTGGTCGTGCGGCGCGAGGCCGGCCAGCTCGTCAGCTACTGTCATATCGCGACCGGCAACTACCATCCGATCACGGCGCGCATCTACACCGACGTGTCCTTCTTCACCGCCGATCCGGTGCTTTCGCAGGATGTCGCCCGCGTCTTCAACTTCATCACCGGCTATGCCGAGCCGGCCGGGCTGGAGCGCATGGCCGTCTCGCCGACGAACCTGAAGAAGCGTCTGCTCGGCGACATCGCCGAGGAGGTCGCGCATGTGAAGGCCGGCCGCAAGGGCGCGATCTGGGGCAAGTGCAATTCGCTGGTCGATCCCGAGATCATCGACGCGCTCTATGACGCCAGCCGGGCCGGCGTCGAGATCGACTTCGTCGTGCGCGGCATTTGCTGCCTGCGGCCAGGCCTGCCCGGTTTGTCGGAGAATATCCGGGTCAAGTCGATCATCGGCCGTTTCCTGGAGCACAACCGCATCTACGCCTTCGGCGCCGGCCATGGCTTGCCTTCGCCCAAGGCGAAGGTCTACATCTCCTCCGCCGACCTGATGCCGCGCAATCTCGACCGTCGCGTCGAGGCGCTGACGCCGATCCTGAACCCGACGGTGCACCAGCAATTGCTCGATCAGATCATGCTCGCCAACCTGCTCGACAATGAGCAGAGCTGGACGATCCTGCCCGATGGCGGCTCGCGCCGCATTGTCCCGGCGCCGAACGAAGAACCGTTCAATGCGCATAATTACTTCATGACMAATCCGAGTYTGTCCGGWCGTGGAAAATCGCTCTCCAGTTCCAGTCCCCGTGCCCTTTCCCGCAAGGGAGGYCGTAAGGCCTGAATTGCAGCACGCGCCCGGCCGTCTGGCGCTCGGCGACACCATCGCCATCGTCGATATCGGCTCGAACTCGGTTCGTCTCGTCGTCTACGAGATGCTCGTTCGGGCACCGTCGCAGGTCTTCAACGAGAAGGAGATGGCCGGGCTCGGCCGGCAGGTCGCCACGACCGGCCGCCTGGCCGAGGACGCCATCGAGAAGGCGATCGCCGCGCTGGTGCGCTTCCGCATCCTCTGCGAGGCGATGCATGTCGGCGAGCTCCGCGTCATCGCCACCGCCGCCGCGCGCTATGCCGAGAACGGCCCCGAATTCATCGCCCGGGCGGAGCAGGCGATCGGCCAGCCGATCGAGCTGATCTCGGGCGGGCGCGAAGCGGTGCTGTCCGGGCTCGGTGTCATTTCCGGCTTCGACGAGCCCGATGGGGTGGTTGGCGACCTCGGCGGCGGCAGCCTCGAGCTGATCTCCGTGAAGCGCGGCGAAGTCGGGAAGGGCGCCAGCGTGCCGCTCGGCGGCCTGGCGTTGCTCGACCGCTCGAAGGGCTCGCTGAAGGCGGCCGAGAAGATCGTCAAGGACGAGCTCGACAAGCTGCCCCAGCTCGCCGCCATGAAGGGGCGGGACTTCTACGCCGTCGGCGGCACCTGGCGTGCCCTCGCGACGCTGCATCAGCGCCGGGCCAATTATCCCCTCAACGTCATGCACGGCTACGCCATCCCGCCCCGGGATGCGGCCGATTTCGTCAGGTTGGTCGAGCGCGCCGACGCCTCGGTGCTCGATGCGATCGACGCCGTCTCCTCGGCGCGCCGCCCGCTGCTGGCCTATGGCGCACTGGTGCTGGACGAGCTGATCAAGCGCGGCAAGCCGCGCAACATCGTCATCTCCGCCCAGGGCGTGCGCGAGGGCCTGCTGCACGAGCAGCTTTCGGCCGAGGAGCGCGCGGCCGATCCGCTCCTGCAGGCGGCGCGCGACTACAACCTCCTGCGCGCCCGCGATCCACGCCACGCGGCCGAGCTGATCGACTGGACCAAGGCGATCATGGAGACGGCGGGTCTGCCGCAGGACGAACCCTCGGCGCGGCTGGTCGAGGCCGTCTGCCTGCTGTCGGATATCGGCTGGCGCGCCCATCCCGACTACCGCGGCGAGCAGAGCMTSAAYGTCATYGCCCATGCCTATTTCACCGGGATAGACCATGTCGGCCGCGCCTTCCTCGCGCTGACGATCTTCCTTCGCTATGCCGGGCTGAAGGCGTCCTCGCCTGCGGCCGATGGTCTCAGGACGCTGCTGCCGCCGGCTCTGTTCGAGCGGGCGGTCCTGATCGGCGCGATCTTCCGGGTCGGCTATCTGCTCTCGGCCGGCATGGCCGGCATCCTGCCGCGCATTCCGGCGCTCTGCGTCGACAGGCGCCTCGTGCTGCGCCTGCCCGACGATCTCGCGGCGCTGGCGAGCGAGCGCGTCGAGGGACGGCTGAAGCAGCTCGCGAAGCTCCTGGCGCGGGACTACGAGATCGGGCAGGTCTGACGCCGGGGATCGACGCTCGCGTCATTCTCGGGCCGAGCGAAGCGCCGACCCGAGAATCTCTTGCAGAATCAGGGTCGAAGCCCCGCTTCGCGTGATGCCCGGGTCAAGCCCGGGCATCACGGCTATTTCTCTCAGCTCGCAGCCTYCAGCCGGGCGAAGCCCGCTTCGAGATCGGCCTTGAGGTCTTCGAGATTCTCCAGCCCGATATGGATGCGCACCGTCGGCCCCTTGTAGTCGGGCGTCGTCGCCGTGCGGTAGGCACGGCAGTCGAAGGGCAGGACGAGGCTCTCGTAGCCGCCCCAGGAGGCGCCCATGCCGAACAGCGTGAGCCCGTCCAACATCGCGGCGACCGCCTTCATCGAGACCGGCGCGAACTCGAGGCGGATCGCCATGGTCCRCATGCCGCGCAGCGTCAGGAAGGCGTCCTCCGGGGCGACGATGACGCCGAGCTCTTCCCAGGCCTTGCGCAGGGTCTTGTAGAGCTCGGGCGTGCGGGCCGAGATCGTGCCGATCAGCACGTCGGAATGGCCGGCATAGTATTTCGTGCCGGCCTGGACCGAGATGTCGACGCCGAAGGCGTGGCTGTCGAAATAGAGCGGCGTCGCCCAGGTGTTGTCCATCATCGTCAGGATGCCGCGCGCGGCGGCGGCCTTGGCGATGGCCGGGATGTCCTGCATCTCGAAGGTCTGGGAGCCGGGCGCCTCGGTCCAGACCGCCTTGGTGTTCGGTTGGAACAGCTTGGCGATGTCGGCCCCGACCAGCGGGTCGTAATAGCTGACCTCGACGCCCATCCGCTTCAGGAAGGAATCGCAGAAATTGCGCGTCGGCCGGTAGACGCTGTCCGTCACCAGCACATGGTCGCCGGCGGAGAGGAAGGCGAGGAAGGGCAGGGTGCAGGCGAGCAGCCCCGAGGGGGTCACCACGACGCCGGCGCCGCCCTCGATGGTGTTGGCCGCGGCCTCGAGCGCGTCGAGCGTCGGGTTGCCATGGGTGCCATAGGTGTAGCGCGCCTTCCGGGCGAGGAAGTCCTCGGTGTTCGGATAGATGACCGTGGAGCCTCGTACGATAGGAGGATTGACAAAGCCGTAGCTGTCGCTGGGGTCGCGGCCGGCGAGGGCGAGGCGGGTCCGTGTGCCGAGGCGGGCAAATTCAGAGGAGGGCAGCTTTTTCATGGAACCGATGCGGCTGGAGCGGAAGGCGAGGCGGCCGGGCTTGACCGTCTTGCCAAGTTCGCATGTGATGATTGTGGCGAACAAGTGGCGGCTGCGGCGGATGGCCGTTGCTTGACGCTCATGGGTCGCTCTGGCAATCGACTTGTTTAAGGGGACGCCGCCTCATTGCTGGGAACGACAGAGCGGTTTGGGAGCCGCCAGCGGCGAACCGGATTTTCGAGCGTGTCCGGATCCTCCGGTATGCTTGTTTCAACGGGAGAGTTACGATGAAAAAGCTTTTGGCAGCCGCCCTCTTTGCAGGAGCCGGGCTCGCGATTTCCGCAACGGGCGCCTCGGCCCAGGCCACGCTCGCGCAGGTCAAGCAGCGCGGCATCCTGAACTGCGGCTCGAATCCCGGCCTCGCCGGTTTCGGTGTGCCGGACGCGCAGGGCAACTGGACCGGCCTCGACGTCGACGTCTGCCGCGCCGTGGCCGCTGCGATCTTCAACGATCCGGCCAAGGTCAAGTTCATCCCGCTTTCGGCCAAGGACCGCTTCACCGCGCTCCAGTCCGGCGAGGTCGATCTGCTCGTCCGCAACTCGACCTGGACGATGACCCGCGACGCGTCGCTCGGCATCGCCTTCACCGGCGTCAACTACTATGACGGCCAGGGCTTCATGGTTCGCAAGAAGCTCGGCGTGAACTCGGCGCTGCAGCTCAACGGCGCCTCGGTCTGCACGCAGCAGGGCACGACGACGGAACTCAACCTCGCCGACTACTTCCGCGCCAACAACCTGAAATACGAGGTCGTGGCCTTCGCGACCGCCGACGAGACCATCAAGGCCTATGATGCCGGCCGCTGCGACGCCTTCACCACGGACGCCTCGGGCCTCTATGCCGAGCGCCTGAAGCTCGCCGCCCCGGACGATCACATCGTTCTGCCGGAGATCATCTCCAAGGAGCCGCTCGGCCCCTCCGTCCGCAACAATGACCCGCAGTGGTTCAACCTGGTGAAGTGGGTCGGCTACGCGATGCTGAACGCCGAGGAGCTCGGCGTCACCAAGGCCAATGTCGACCAGCAGGTGAAGTCCGACAATCCGGAGATCAAGCGCCTGCTCGGCACCGAGGGCAARTTCGGCGAGCAGATCGGCCTGACCACCGACTGGGTCGTGCGGATCGTCAAGCTGGTGGGTAACTACGGCGAATCCTTCGAGAAGAACGTCGGCCAGGGCTCGCTGCTCAAGATCGCCCGCGGCCAGAACGCGCTCTGGACCAAGGGCGGCCTGCAATACGCTCCGCCGGTTCGCTGAGCGTGCCATCGGGAGGCGCCGGATCGTCCGGCGCCTCTTCGCGATATCGCCCGGCGCCATGATCTGGGCCATGGCCCGGGCGGACCGCGACGACATCGGCCGCTCATCGGCTGCAACGACCGGTTTTCCCATGGGAACAGCGAGGATAGCCCATATCTTTGCGCTGACTGCCGCCGCGGCGATTATCGCCCCGGAGGCCCTGGCGAAGGGCGATCTGCTGGCGCAGGTGAAGGCCCGCGGGACGATCCTCTGCGGCGTCGCGCCATCGCTGCCCGGCTTCTCCATGCCTGACAGCCGGGGCAACTGGACCGGCCTCGACGTCGATCTCTGCCGCGCGCTGGCCGCCGCGATCTTCGACGATCCGGCCAGGGTGACCTTCGTGCCGCTCTCCTCGCAGGACCGTTTCACCGCCTTGCAGACGGGGGAGGTCGATCTCCTGTCGCGCAGCTCGACCTGGTCGATGACGCGCGACACGGCGCTGGGGCTGCGTTTCGCTGGGATCAATTTCTACGGCGGCGAGGGCTTCATGGTCCGCAAGGCGCTCGGCATCGCCTCCGCCACGCAGCTCGGCGGCGCCACGATCTGCGCCGAGCAGGGCACCACCACGGAGCTCAACGTCGCCGATTTCTTTCGCCGTCACGGCCTGCGCAGCGAGATCGTCACCTATCGCGGCAGCGACGAGACGCTCGACGCCTATGGGGCGGGCCGTTGCGACGCCTATGCCTATGACCGGGCCGGGCTCGCGATCCAGCGCAGCAGGCTCGCCGCGCCGCAGGATCATGTCATCCTGCCCGAGACCATTTCGAAGGAGCCGCTCGGGCCGGTGGTGAGGCAGGGTGACGAAGGCTGGTTCGGCTTGGTGAAGTGGACGCTGTTCGCGATGCTCGATGCGGAGGAGCTCGGCGTAGGCCAGAACAACGTGGAAGCGATGCGGGCCTCCGAGCGGCCGGATGTCCGCCGTCTTCTCGGCCTCGAAGGCGATTTCGGAGGAGCGCTCGGGCTCTCGCGCGACTGGGCCTACCGGATCGTCCGCCATGTCGGCAATTATGGGGAATCCTTCGAGCGCAACCTCGGCCGCGGCTCGCGGCTGGGGATCGAGCGGGGTCTGAACGCGCTCTGGACCGGAGGTGGGTTGCATTACGCGCCGCCGGTGCGCTGAAATCGGCCGGCGCAGGAGGCAGGGGCGCCGAACGGCCGGAAGCCTCGGGCTTCCGGATTGAAACGAGAAGAAGACCGCCGGAAAGGTGGTCCGGGACTTGCTATGAACGCGGCGAGAGTGGGACCAACCCGCTCCGACAGGGGAATGACGATGAAGAGTTCGATCGAGAGGCTGCGAGCGCGGCCGGTTTCTTCGCAGCCGAGCCCGGCGGATGGGCCGGCGAGGCGGTACCCGCACGCCTTGGCGACAGGGCGTCACAGGCGCGGCGCATCCGCCATGGCAGGAAGAGCGATCGACGACGGACAGGAATGACCAGAGACAATCGGTCCGGACCCAACGGCCTTCGGTGGAGTCGCACCGCCGCAGGATCGCCGGCCTCAACAAGCGAAGAAAAAAGGGCGTAACAGGTGTCGAGCATCCCGACCGAAACGGTATCACCCGGCAAGGCGTCGTTATTCTACGATCCGAAGATCCGGGGCTATGTCTATCAGATCGTTCTGCTGCTGGTGGTCGGCTTCCTGATCTGGTCAGCCGCCTCGAACGTCATCGAGAACCTGCGGGCGCAGAAGATCGCCTCGGGCTTCGGCTTCTGGCACAACGCGGCCGGCTTCGACGTCAACCAGAAGCTCATCCCCTTCAGCGCTTCGGGCTCGACCTATGGTCAGGCGTTTTTCGTCGGCCTGCTGAACACGTTGCTCGTCGCCGCGCTCGGCATCGTGCTGGCGACGATCATCGGCTTCTCGGTCGGCGTCGCGCGGCTCTCCAGCAACTGGATCATCGCCAAGCTGGCGATGATCTATGTCGAGGTCATCCGCAACATCCCGCTGCTGCTCCAGCTCTTCTTCTGGTACAACGCGGTGCTGAAGCCCCTGCCGGACGCGCGCAATTCGATCTCGCTGCCCGGCGGCATCTATCTGAACAACCGCGGCATCATCTTCCCGAACCCGCAATTCGCACCGGCCTTCGAGTGGGTGGTGATCGCTTTCCTCATCGGCATCGCGGGCTCGATCGCGTTCTACATCTGGGCGCGCGGGCAGCAGGCCAAGACGGGGAAGCAGTATCCGAACGGCTGGGTGGCGTTCGGCCTGGTCATCGGCATGCCCTTGATCGTCTTCCTGCTGGCCGGCCAGCCGCTATCCTTCGAGTATCCGCAGCAGGGCCGCTTCAACCTGACGGGCGGCCTGCAGATCTTCCCCGAATTCGTCGCGCTCCTCGTCGGCCTGTCGACCTACACGGCGGGCTTCATCGCCGAGGTCGTGCGCGCCGGCATCCTCGCTGTCTCGAAAGGGCAGACGGAAGCCGCCAACGCGCTCGGTTTGAGGTCGGGGCCGACCCTGAAGCTCGTCGTCGTGCCGCAGGCGATGCGCGTCATCATCCCGCCGCTGACCTCGCAATACCTCAACCTCGTCAAGAATTCGTCGCTGGCGGTGGCGATCGGCTATCCCGATCTCACTCAGGTCTTCATGGGCACGGTGCTGAACCAGACCGGCCAGGCCGTCGAAATGGTCTCGATCACGATGGGGGTCTACCTCACGATCTCGCTTGTGACCTCGTTCGCGATGAACATCTACAATAAGCGCATGGCGCTGGTGGAACGGTGAGGGCGCAGCGATGACCGACGCAACTCTCGACAACGCACCCAACGCCTTCGTCCGCAGGGAAACGCTCGCGCAGCAGCCGGCGCCGCTCTCGGTGGCCGGCCCGGTGGCGTGGATCCGCTCGAACCTGTTCTCCAGCCCGCTGGGCACGGTCCTGACGCTGGTGAGCCTCTACATCGTCATCGTCGGGGTGGAGGACCTGGTGCGGTTCTACATCCTCGACGCCGTCTGGACCGGTGCGAACCGCGAAGCCTGTCTCGCCGACAAGATCGGCCGGCCGGTCGGCGCGTGCTGGCCTTATGTGGTCGATCGTTTCCAGTATTTCGTCTACGGCTCCTATCCGGTCTCGCAGCGCTGGCGGGTCAACATCGTCTTCGTGATGTTCGCGCTCGGCGTCGTCTGGCTCCTCTGGAACAAGGCGCCGCTGAAGAAGCTCGGCGCCTTCTTCTTCTTCATCATCCTGCCGCTCAGCGGCTTCATCCTGCTGCTCGGCGGCGCGACGGCCGAGGGGCTGCTGCGCAATCTGCTGCTGCTCAGCGCCGCGCTGGCGGTGCTCTATGCCGTGGTGTCCTTCGTGCCTTCGCTGGCGTTCTGGACCCCTGCGCCGCTGCTGGCGGCGGAGCGCGAGGCGTCGCCCTGGCAGCGCTTCTACCGGCCGAAGCGGCTGATCCTGATGGCGCTCGTCGTCTTCGGGCTGATCGCCGTCATCCAGCAGCAGCTCGGTCTGCCGCGGGTCGATACCGGCCTSTGGGGCGGSATGACGGTGACCTTCCTGATCKCGGCGGTCGGCATCGTCTTYTCGCTGCCGCTSGGTGTCGTSCTGGCGCTSGGACGSCGCTCGCGGCTGCCGATCATCCAGCTGCTCTCGGTGATCTTCATCGAGTTCGTGCGYGGCGTGCCGYTGATCACGGTGCTGTTCATGGCGAACACCATGCTGCCGCTCTTCGTGCCGCAGGAATATTCGCCGGACCGGCTGCTGCGGCCGCTGATCGGCGTCGCGGTCTTCGCCTCGGCCTATATGGCGGAGGTCATCCGCGGCGGCCTCCAGGCGATTCCGAAGGGGCAGTTCGAAGGAGCGATGTCGCTCGGCCTCGGCTACGGGCAGATGATGCGCCTCATCATCCTGCCGCAGGCGCTGCGCATCGTCATTCCCGGCATCGTCAACACCTTCATCGGCCTGTTCAAGGACACGACGCTGGTCGCGATCGTCGGTATCTTCGACTTCCTGAACACGATCCAGGCGACGCTGGTCGACCCGACCTGGGCGACGCCGACGACGCGGACGACGGGCTATGCTTTTGCCGCGATCTTCTATTTCCTGTGCTGCTGGGGCATGTCGCGATATTCGATTGCGGTCGAGAAGCGCCTGGCTGCCGGCCAAAGACGTTGAGAGGGACAAAAACCATGGCAATGGCCGAAACCAAGATCACCGACACCCGCCCGGCAGCGCTGAAGCCGACCTCGTTGAAGACCGCGACGGCGGTGGAGATGGTCGGCGTCAACAAGTGGTACGGGGAGTTCCACGTGCTGCGCGACATCAACCTCAAGGTCTCCCGCGGCGAGAAGCTGGTCATCTGCGGCCCGTCCGGTTCGGGCAAGTCGACGATGATTCGCTGCATCAACCGGCTGGAGGAGCACCAGAAGGGCCAGATCGTCGTCGACGGCACGGAGCTCACCAACGATCTCAAGAAGATCGACGAGATCCGCCGCGACGTCGGCATGGTCTTCCAGCACTTCAACCTGTTCCCGCATCTGACGATCCTGGAGAACCTGACGCTGGCGCCGATCTGGGTCCGCAAGATGCCCAAGAAGGACGCCGAGGAGATCGGCATGCACTATCTCAAGCGCGTCAAGATTCCCGAGCAGGCTCATAAATATCCGGGCCAGCTCTCGGGCGGCCAGCAGCAGCGCGTGGCGATCGCCCGCTCGCTCTGCATGAGCCCGAAGATCATGCTGTTCGACGAGCCGACCTCGGCGCTCGACCCCGAGATGGTCAAGGAGGTGCTCGACACCATGGTCTCGCTGGCGGAGGAGGGCATGACCATGCTCTGCGTCACGCACGAGATGGGCTTCGCCCGCCAGGTCGCCGACCGCGTCATCTTCATGGACGCCGGCCAGATCGTCGAGATGAACACCCCCAACGAGTTCTTCAAGAACCCGCAGCACGAGCGCACCAAGCTCTTCCTCAGCCAGATCCTGCACTGAGAAGATCGGGCATCGTTGAATCTGGAAAGCGCGCCGGGAAACCGGCGCGCTTTTCTTTTTCGTCGAGCATTGCGTGGTGGTGGAAGCGCGAGTCATCCCGGACGCAGCCCTCGGGTCCGATCTTCGATCGGCCCAAGGATAAACTCCGCGCAGATCCGGGATCCATGCCTGAACCTTGATCGGAAGCGCTCTGGCATGGATCCCGGGTCASGCCCGGGATGACGGCGGAGGTTCTGGGTAAAATCACCACGCTCCAATGCGGAAATCATGCGGCCGGCGCCCGCGAACGCCGTTGCGCCGGACCGCGCGGCATCCTATTCTCACCGGCGATGGGGATGGAGTTCCCCCGAAACCGCCCGTGAGGGCTGATGACTCCTACCGCACGAAACTGCGGTGGGAATCCGTCCGGAGCCCGCCGCAAGGCGGGTTTTTTCATGCCCGTCGACAAGGGAGCCGAAGCGAGCATGTCCTTCTCGACCGTCGTTTTCGTCATGATCGGAGGCGCGCTCGGTACGCTGGCGCGCTACCTCATCTCCGTGCTTGCGCTGCCGATCAGCGGGAGCCTGCCCTGGGGCACCATCCTCATCAATATCGCCGGCTCCTTCGTCATCGGCTTCTTCGGCACGCTGACGCTGGCGAGCGGCCGCTTCCCGGTGTCCGAGCCCGTGCGCCTGTTCGTGATGGTCGGCCTCTGCGGCGGCTTCACCACCTTCTCGTCCTTCAGCCTGCAGACGCTCGACCTGCTGCGCAGCGGCGAGACGGTGCGGGCGGCGATCAACGTCGTCGCCTCCGTCGTGCTCTGCGTGACGGCCGTCGCGGTCGGCCACGCCGCCGCCACCCGGTTCAATGGGGATCCGCGCATCGCGCAGATGGTCATGGAGGAGGAGGCCTGAAGCCTCCTCCCTGGGCAAGCCTTGCAGCTTACTTGCCGTCGCGGGCTTTCACGGCGTGGTCGGTGAAGTCGGTGAACATGCCGTCGATGCCGAGCGCCAGATGGGCCCTGTATTCGGCAACCGGGTCGTTGTTGTAGTCGGCCGCGAGCCGGTGCGCCTCGCTGCGATAGGCCCAAGGGTGGACCACCAGCCCGGCCGCATGCGCGTCCTTCACCACATTGGTCGGCGCGATGACGTTGCGGTCGCGCTCGTCGATCTTCCCGTCGCCGTTGAGGTCCTTCGGCTTGCCGTCCGGGCCGATCGTCTGCCGGGCGCCGATCAGATAGACCTTCCAGGGGCCGACGCCGTCGGCATAGGTCGCGATCTCCTTGAGGCCCTCCGGCGACAGCATGTCGGGGAAGGTGCGGTTGTCGCCGAGCACCGCGAAGTCGTAGGGCCGGTCGAAGGGGGCGGCCAGCGTGACCTTGCCGTCCTTGTCGACGCCGTCGCCGTCAACGAGCTGCACGAGCCGGAGCTGCGTCTTCTTGCGCAGATATTTCAGGTTCGCCGTCTCGAAGCTCTGGATGAAGACCGGGGAGCTCTTCTGCGTCCAGCCTGCGTCCGTGAGCATGTCGAGCAGCTTGTCCTCGAAGGCGAGGCCGAGCGCGGCGTGGTAGGTCGGGTGCTTGGTTTCCGGATAGATGCCGATGGTCCGGCCGGTGCGGGCGCTCTCCGCCTTGGCGAGGTCGATCACCTCCTGGAAGGTCGGGATCTCGTATTTGCCGTTATGCGACTGGTCGCGGTCGGCGAAGGCCTGCTTGGCCCGCAGCGTCTTGATCTCGGCCAGTGTGAAGTCGTTGGCGAACCAGTCCGTGGTCTCGATGCCGTCGAGCTTGCGGGTGGTCTTGCGGCCGGCGAATTCCGGGCGGTCGGCGACATCGGTGGTGCCGCTCAGCATCGGCTCGTGGCGCACGACCAGCACGCCGTCCTTGGTCGAGACCAGGTCCGGCTCGATGAAGTCGGCACCGAGTGCGATGGCGCGCCGGTAACCTTCGAGCGTGTGCTCCGGCAGATAGCCGCTGGCGCCGCGATGGGCGATGACGAGGGGCGGTTGGCCCGAAAGCGTCGGCGCGGACTGCGCGCCGACGGTCAGCGGTTGCAGCGCCAGGACGGCGAAAAGCGATGTCGAGAAAAGCAGCGTCTTCTTCATGATGGGCCTCGGCTCGCGAAAGGGCGCGCGAAGCTAGGCCGCGGGATGTGACATCCCCATGAAGTGTGTTCGCGCCTGTGCGCTGCCGGCCGGGGACGGCCGACTGCGAACCGGACGTCAGGAATCTGTTTGGAAACTCTCGACCCTGCTCCGAGAGGCCATTCCCGGCGGAATGACGGCTCGGGATGAGGGTTCAGGGCGTTTCCAAACGGAACCTCAGCGGTGATTCTCGAGCGTGGTCTTGGCGTCGAGGCGCTTGGCGGGCGGCGGGGTCAGATCGGCCTGCGGCTGGGTGGCGCAAGCGGCGAGAGCGAAGGCGAAGAGGCCGAGAACGGCAAGGCGGGCGGCATTTTTCATGGTGTCGTGTCCCATTGGCCGCGACATGCGGACATCATCGAGCGCCGTCGCCCGGCTGCCGACGCGCTCAAGGATTGGGGCCTGTCGCGCCGCTTCGCCGGCTCCAAGGACCGCGCGGCCGTCGCCTCGCTGGTCTATGACGCGCTGCGCCGCAAGGCCTCCTCCAGCTACGCCATGGCTTCCGAGGAGCCGCGTGCGCTGGTGCTGGGCATGCTGATGGGCCTGCGCGGCCTGCCGCTCGCCGAGATCGCCGCGCTTTGCTCCGGCGAGAACCACGCGCCCGCGCCGCTCAGCGCCGATGAGACGGCCCTGCTCACCGCCTTCTCGGATGACGATGCGCCCGACTGGATTCGCGCGGACGTGCCGGAATGGCTCTGGCCCGCCTTCGAGGCGGCGTTCGGCGCGATGGCGGTGGAGGAGGCGCGGGCCTTGGCGGCGCGCGCGCCCGTCGATCTGCGCGTCAACCGGCTCAAGGCCGGCCGTGATGCGGTGCTGAAGGATCTCGCCCATCTCCAGCCGGAAGAGGGCGCCTGGTCGCCCGACGCCTTGCGCTTCCAGCCCGGCCATGACGGGCGCGGCCCGTCGCTCCAGACTGAAGCCCCCTTCTTTGCCGGTGCCTTCGAAATCCAGGACGAAGGCTCGCAGCTCGTGACCTTGCTTGCCGGCGCGAAGCCCGGCGATACGGTGATCGATCTTTGCGCCGGGGCAGGGGGCAAGACGCTGGCGCTGGCAGCCCTGATGGCCAATCGCGGCAATCTCTACGCCACCGATCTCGACAGCCGCCGCCTTGCCCCGCTGCATGACCGGCTGGCGCGCTCGGGCGCGGACATCGTCGATATCCGCATTCCGCGCTCGCGCGGCCACGAGCCCTTGGCGGATGTCGCCGGACAGGCCGATCTCGTYCTGGTCGATGCGCCCTGCACCGGCTCCGGCACATGGCGGCGCAATCCCGATGCRAAATGGCGCGTGCGCCCCGGCGCGCTCGCCGAGCGGATCAAGGACCAGGCCGAGGTGCTGGCCCGCGCCGCCAGGCTGGTGAAGCCGGGCGGGCGCATCGCCTACATCACCTGCTCGATGCTGCCGGAGGAGAACGACGAGGCGATCCGCGCCTTCCTCGGCCGTCACCAGGGCTTCGCCGCGGTGGCGCCCATCGACGTGCTCACCGGGGCCGAGAGCGACTTCTCCCTGCTCGCCCGCTTCGGCACGGAATTCGGCCTGCAGCTCTCGCCGCGCCGGACCGGGACGGACGGGTTCTATCTGGCTTGCCTGCGACGCGGGGATTGAGGCGGGGACAGCCGTTGCGCGCGCCCGCGTGATCCATACTCTGAGGCCGCATCGGATTGCCCCGAAAAGTGGGTTCCACTTTTCGGTCCGATGCTCTAACGGGACGCGATGACGAGCGCTCAGCCCCATCACGACTCCATCCTCATCATCGATTTCGGCTCGCAGGTGACGCAGCTGATCGCGCGGCGCATCCGCGAGATCGGCGTCTATTGCGAGATCGCCCCGTTCCAGTCGGCTGGCGRGGCGTTCCAGCGGCTGAAGCCCAAGGGCGTGATCTTCTCCGGCGGCCCGGCTTCCGTGCCGGACGAGGGCAGTCCGCGGGCTCCGGAAGCGGTCTTCTCGGCCAACATCCCGCTCATGGGCATCTGCTACGGCCAGCAGACCATGGCGCATCAGCTCGGCGGCAAGGTCGAGGGCGGCCATGCCGCTGAGTTCGGCCGCGCCGATGTCGAGATCGTCGCGCCCTCGAAGCTGTTCGAAGGCGTCTGGGAGAAGGGCGCGCGCTATCCGGTCTGGATGAGCCATGGCGACCGCGTCACCGAATTGCCGGCGGGCTTCTCGGTCAAGGCGACCTCGGAGAACGCCCCCTTCGCGGTGGCAAGCGATGAAGAGCGGCGCTTCTACACCACGATGTTCCACCCGGAGGTGGTCCACACTCCGGATGGCGGCAAGCTGCTGCGCAATTTCGTCGTCGAGATCTGCGGCTGCAAACCGGACTGGAGCATGTCGGCCTATCGCGCCGAGATGCAGAAGAAGATCAAGGAGCAGGTCGGCACCGGCCGCGTCATCTGCGGGCTCTCCGGCGGCGTCGACTCGGCGGTGGCTGCGGTGCTGATCCATGAGGCGATCGGCGACCAGCTTACCTGCGTCTTCGTCGATCATGGGTTGATGCGCCTCGGCGAGGCCGAGCAGGTCGTGACC
The DNA here is from genome assembly GCF_052113865.1 of Allobosea sp. TAB14. Classification (NCBI taxonomy): domain Bacteria; kingdom Pseudomonadati; phylum Pseudomonadota; class Alphaproteobacteria; order Hyphomicrobiales; family Alloboseaceae; genus Allobosea; species Allobosea sp. TAB14. Next base: position 14,650 of record NZ_JBFRDQ010000159.1, read on the forward strand.
TTGTTCAGGGATCACTACAACATCCCGCTCGTCCATGTTGAGGCCGAGGAGCTTTTCCTCTCCGAGCTGGAGAAGGTCGGTCCCGATCCGGAAGCCAAGCGCAAGACCATCGGCCGCCTCTTCATCGAGGTCTTCGACGCGGAAGCCGCCAAGATCGGCGGCGCCGACTTCCTGGCGCAGGGCACGCTCTATCCCGACGTGATCGAGAGCGTCTCCTTCTCCGGCGGGCCTTCGGTGACGATCAAGAGCCACCACAATGTCGGCGGCCTGCCCGAGCGCATGAAGATGAAGCTCRTCGAGCCGCTGCGCGAATTGTTCAAGGACGAGGTCCGCGTGCTCGGCCGCGAGCTCGGCCTGCCCGAGGCCTTCGTCGGCCGCCACCCCTTCCCGGGGCCGGGCCTCGCCATCCGCTGCCCCGGCGAGATCACCAAGGAGAAGCTCGACATCCTGCGCAAGGCCGATGCGATCTATCTCGACGAGATCCGCAAGGCGGGCCTCTACGACGTGATCTGGCAGGCCTTCGCCGTGCTGCTGCCTGTGCGCACCGTCGGCGTGATGGGCGACTACCGTACCTACGACCATGTCTGCGCGCTGCGCGCGGTGACCTCGGTCGACGGCATGACGGCGGATTTCTACCCCTTCGACATGAATTTCCTCGGCCGTGCGGCGACCCGCATCATCAACGAGGTCAAGGGCATCAACCGCGTCGTCTACGACGTGACGAGCAAGCCGCCCGGCACGATCGAGTGGGAGTGACCGAGGGTACTGTAGAGTAGTCTCACCAGATAAGCGGTATCAGGCGCCAGCGCACGCGGCGCGCATAGTCCTCATAGCCCTCGAGGCCCGTCCGCAGCGCCTGCTCCTCGATGCCGATCCGGATGCTGAACACGAGGGCGAGGATGGGGACTGTCGCAAGTCCCCACCACGAGCCGAGCACGAGCGACGTGCCGGCGATGTAGAAGAGCGAGCCGAAATACATGGGATGGCGGACAAGGGCATAAGGGCCTGTCGAGATGACCGCCTGTCCGCGGTCCTTTTGTATTTTCACGACCGGCGCCGCGAAGCTGTTCGTGCGCATGACCCAGTAAACGAAGACCAGCGCCGCCAGAAGAAGGCCGCAGCCTGCCCACTGCACGGATGGCGGCATCATCGACCAGCGCCAGCGCGCCGCATCGGCCGCCATGAAGCCCATGCCTCCGAAGATGAGGAGCAGGATCGGGACGAGAACCAGCTTGTCGGCTAGAGGCTGGTCCTTCTGCATGGGCGACTTCAGGCGTTCTCTGAGGAGCCCGGGATCGATACGCGCCATGATCGCCCCAAACAGGATCGAGAGCGCGACCATCAGGCCGAGATAGAGCCAGCCGCCGGCATAGTCGGTCGTGCCCGCGGCACCGAAGATGATCGCGCCCATGAAGCCGAACCAGACGATCGTCTGGAGGATAAGATTGAGAACGAGACCCATTGCCTGCCTCTCGCGTCGAAGCTGTTGATCCTTCCGCGCGGCATACGCCGCTGCGGGAGTTCGTTTCTCACCGGGGTCGCCGGCCACGCTTCCAGCGGCTCATGGCGTCTTCCATGGCGCCACGCATCACCCGATAGAAATCGGCCATCTCGTCGAGACGCGCGCTTGCCGTTTTGGACGCCGCGATTTCAGCTCCGGCGTTCAGCTGTTCGGCCAAGGCGTCGAGCAGGCGGTTCTGCTGCCGGATCATGACGTCGTAATCGTCTGCCACGGCATAGAGCGCACGCTTTGTCCCGGGCTGACTATGGCGACGCGCTAGCGTGTAACTCTCCAACAGTCGCGCGGCGACGCTTGCACTGCTCTTGCTGATCTCGAGGCCCTCGGTGATCCGGTCGAGGCTGGCGGGGCCGGGGCAGAGAAGCAGATAGCCATAAAGGCGAGCCGCGACGGGCGGCACGCCCCAGGGCGTGAGCAGCCGGGCCACGTCCTCCACGAACCGTTGCTCATCCTTGCTGGGCTTGTTTGATATATTCGGCATATTCCGAATATAGGGGAAATGTGGCTGGCGGCAAGCCTCGAGCGCGATGCCTCATGACAGTCTTCGAGCGCAAAATCGCGGTGTGCCCCGGGTCCCGGGCCCGGTGGCGCAAGAGGAAAATCACGATTTACGATCGTTCCTGATTTGTTCTAGAATACTGTCCTCGGCCATCTTTTCGAAGGAGGCGACCATGGAACGGGGTGTCCGGCCGCCCGAACGGGCGAATTACTTCTTCGCGCTCCTGCCCAACCCCGTCGCGGCGGCCGCGGCCGACCATATGGCCCGCGCGCTGCGCAATTGGTTCGATCTGTCCGGCAATCCGCGCGGTATCGGCAAATACCATGTCACGCTTTGGGGATGGCCTGAACGTCGTGAACCGGATTCGCAGGAACTCGCCTTGATGCACTGCGCGGCGGGGCGTGTCAGGCAGAATGGCTTCAAGCTGCGGCTCGACGAAGTCGCGACCTTCGCCCAAGGATTGGAGAAACCGGCGCTCGTCATGACCGGCCAGGACAGCGTGATCGGGGCTGACCGGCTTCACGACAGGCTGGATCGGGAACTGCGGGCAGGCGGCTTTCGGGGCAGGCGTTCTCCCTGCCATCCTCATCTGACGCTGCTCTATGACCGCTTTCGGACGAAGGCGTTCCACGTGCGGCCGTTGAGCTGGCGCGTGGCGGATTTCGTCCTGATCCGGAGCGTTCCGCGCCGGCGTTACGAAGTCCTCGGCCGCTGGCCTTTGGCCAATCCCTGATCATGCGCCGCCGCAAACCGGTTTTGCGGCGCTGATGCGGTTGCCTCGTTGCCTTGGGCACGGCTGGCTCTATCGTGCGGATCCGAAGCTCTCCCGATTCAACCGGAGCACCCGATGGCCGATCTTTCCGCTTTCCCGATCACCAAGCGCTGGCCCGCCAGCCATCCCGAACGCATCCAGCTCTATTCGCTGCCGACGCCCAACGGCGTGAAGGCCTCGATCGTGCTGGAGGAGCTGGAACTGCCCTACGAGCCGCATCTGATCGACATCGGCAAAAACGAGACCTGGGGGCCGGAATTCCTCTCGCTCAACCCCAACGGCAAGATCCCGGCGATCATCGACCCCGATGGSCCGGGCGGGAAGCCSYTCGGTCTGTKSGAATCCGGCGCGATCCTGCTCTATCTCGCCGAGAAGACCGGCAAGCTCCTGCCGAAGGACCCTGCCGCCCGCTACGAGACCATCCAGTGGGTCTTCTTCCAGATGGCGGCGATCGGGCCGATGTTCGGCCAGCTCGGCTTCTTCCATAAATTTGCCGGGCGCGAATATGAGGACAAGCGCCCGCGCGACCGTTACGCGAACGAAAGCAAGCGCCTGCTCGGCGTGCTGGAGGACCGGCTGGGCAGCCGCACCTGGATCATGGGCGACGACTATACCATCGCCGATATTTCCATGCTCGGCTGGGTGCGCAATCTCGTCGGCTTCTATGGCGCCGGCGAACTCGTCGACTATGCCAGCCTCACGCATGTGCCGATCTGGCTGGAACGCTGCCTGTCGCGCCCGGCGGTGCAGCGCGGCCTCGACAGCCCGAAGCGTCCGGCCTGAGGCGCGCTCGGTATGACGACGACGATCTACGGCATCAAGAACTGCGACACGATGAAGAAGGCGCGCGCCTGGCTCGACAGCCACGGCGTCGCTCACGCCTTCCACGACTACAAGGCGAGCGGCATCGACCGCACTTCGCTGGAAGGCTGGGTGAAGGAGCATGGCTGGGAGACGGTGCTGAACCGTGCCGGGACGACCTTCCGGGCTCTGCCGGATGCCGAGAAGCAGGGGCTCGATCCCGAAAAGGCGATCGCGCTGATGCTGGCGCAGCCCTCGATGATCAAGCGCCCGGTGCTCGATCTCGGCAAGGGCAGCACGATCGTCGGCTTCAAGCCGGAGGTTTACGAGGCGGCGGTCGCGGGGAAGTAGAAGAACCGGGTCATCCCGGACAAGCCGCGTAGCGGCGCCGATCCGGGATCCATGGCTGAGCCTTTCCGATGAAGGTTCCGGCATGGATCCCGGGTCTTCCTGCGGTGGCCCGGGATGACGATCTGATCGGGATTCCCGGTGATGACGCATGGCCCATCCGGCGCGCGGGTCTCTTCCCTAAACCGGCGCGCTGCTCTACCTCGCAGGCTATGACCGTTCAGTCCCAGCCCATGCAGCCGGACATCGCTGCCACTCCCGAATTCACCTTCAAGGTCGCGGCCCGCGACGGCGCCGCGCGCACCGGCGCGATCAGCATGCCGCGCGGCGTCATCCGCACGCCGGCCTTCATGCCGGTCGGCACGGCCGCGACCGTCAAGGGCATGTATCCCGAGCAGGTGAGGGCGCTCGGCGCCGATGTCGTGCTCGGCAACACCTATCATCTGATGCTGCGCCCGGGGGCCGAGCGTATCGCGAGGCTCGGCGGGCTGCACAAGTTCATGAACTGGCCTCACCCGATCCTGACCGACTCGGGCGGGTTCCAGGTGATGTCCCTGTCGCAGCTCAGGAAGCTGACCGAGGAGGGCGTCACCTTCCAATCGCATATCGACGGCTCGAAGCATGTGATGACTCCCGAGCGCTCGGTCGAGATCCAGAACCTGCTCGGCTCCGACATCGTGATGCAGCTCGACGAATGCGTCGCGCTGCCCTGCGAGGACAAGGTGGCCGAGAAGGCGATGCGCCTGTCGCTGCGCTGGGCCGAGCGCTGCAAAACGGCCTTCGGCACCCATCCGGGCCGCGCGCTGTTCGGCATCGTGCAGGGCGGGGCTGTGCCGAGCCTGCGCGTCGAGAGCGCACGCGAGCTCGCCGCGATGGATCTCAAGGGCTATGCCGTCGGCGGCCTCGCGGTCGGAGAGCCGCAGGAGGTCATGCTGGCGATGATCGAGGCCGTCGAGCCGCATCTGCCGCAGGAGAAGCCGCGCTATCTGATGGGCGTCGGCACGCCCGACGACATCGTCGAGGCGGTTTCGCGCGGCATCGACATGTTCGACTGCGTGATGCCGACGCGCGCCGGTCGCCATGGCCAGATCTTCACCCGCTTCGGCCGGATGAACCTCAAGAACGCCAAGCACGCCGAGGATCCGCGCCCGATCGACGAGCAATCCGCCTGCCCGGCCGCGAATGGCTGGTCGCGCGCCTATCTGCACCATCTGGTCAAGGCCGAGGAGATGCTCGGCAAGATGCTGCTGACCTGGGTGAACCTCGCCTATTATCAGGAGCTGATGGCCGGCCTGCGCGCCGCCATCGCGGCCGGGCGCCTCGCCGATTTCATCGCCGAGACGAAGGAAGGCTGGGCCAGGGGCGAGCCCGGAAGCGGCCCGGCGTGACCGTTACCGATCCCGGCCTGCTGCTCGTCAAGATGGCGATCGCGGCCGCGGTGGTGGTCACCTGTTCGCTGATCGCCGAGCGCAGCGGGCCGAAGCTCGCGGCGATGATCGCCACCTTGCCGATTTCGCTCGGCCCAGTCCTGTTCTTCCTGGCGCTCGAGCACGAGCCGGCCTTTATCGCCGAGAGCGCCCGCGGCACGATGCATTCCAATGTCGCCAATGCCGGCTTCGTCCTGGCCTATGTCCTGGTGGCGCAACGCCTGGCGACGCTGCCGAGCCTTGCTGCCGCGCTGACGGCCTGGATCGCGGTGCTTCTCGGGGTGCGAGCCCTGTCGCTGACGGCTTTGCCCCTGACGCTGCTCGCCACGGTCGCGCTTGTCCTGGTCCATCTCCTGGTGCGGCCGTTTCTCGCTGCGCGGCCCTCCGTCCTGCCAAAGCGGGCCTGGTTCGCAGTCCCGCTGCGCGCCGCTTGCGTCGCCGCCCTGGTCGGCGGCGTCACCGTGGCGAGCCATCAGGTCGGCGCGAACTGGTCGGGCATCCTCGCCGGGCTCCCGCTGGTGCTGTCGAGCCTCGTCCTGATCCTGCAACCGCGCATCGGCGGGGCCGCGACCGCCGCCCTGATCGGGAATGGCGCGCTCGGCCTGCTCGGCGTAGGCCTCGGCCTGGCCGTGCTCCACTTCACGGCCGTCCCGCTCGGCTCAGGACCGGCGCTGGCTCTCGGATTGCTGTTGTCGATCTGCTGGAATCTCGGGCTCCTGGCGCGCCGGCCGGCGCCATGACGCCACGAACAGCCCGCTGACAATCAGCCCGAAGCCGGCGAGCTGCATCGGGCCGGGGAGCTCGCCCAGCACCGGAATGGCGAGCGTCGTGCCGGTGACGGGGATCAGCGGCGGAAACCGCCCGACCACGGCGGCGCCCAGCACATGCGCGGCCCAGCCCCAGAGCCACAGACCCAGGATGACGTTGACGACGCCCTGATAGAGCGCATGCAGGAGGAGAGCCCACCAGGGCGCGATGTCGAAGCCGCGGAAGAAGAACAGGAAGTAGATCGGCAGATAGGCGAGCGACAGCACCGAGACGATCACCGCTCCCTTGAGGCCGTCGATCTTCCAGAGCTGGATCAGCAGTGGGTAGAAGCCCCAGAGCAGCCCGACGCCGAGGAAGCAGAGATCGCCCCTGAGCGTCTCGGACGCCGCCCCGCTGCTGCCGGCGAAGGCGAGGAAGCTCAAGCCGCAGATCACGCCGAGGATGCCGACGATCAACGGCGCGGAGAGCCTTGCTCCGAACAGGACGACGCTGCCGACGATGCCGATCACGGTCACGGTGCCCGGGCCG
>NZ_JBFRDQ010000160.1:0-9662 GCF_052113865.1 Allobosea sp. TAB14
GCCCAGGCACAAAGTTCCGCGCCCGCCATCAAGCCTGCCGCGCCGGTTGCCGCGGCCGCGGATGAGCCGATCCCACGGGCCGAGCGAGCCAAGGCGCGGCAGGATTGCGTTGCCGAGAACGTCGCGCTGTCGGGGGAGGACCTGCGCTCGGCGATGCGGCAGTGCATGCAGGGCAAGTTTCCGGGCGTGCAGCTCTATGCGCAGGACGGCGTGACGCGGGACGGCAAGCCGACCGCGGTCGCGGCCCGAGCCGCCTGCAAGGACGAGGTCGATGCGCGCAAGCTGGCAGGTTCGGAGCGGATCGCGGCGCTGACCGCCTGCTTCAACGCCAAGCGCCCCGACCTCGCGCAGCGGGCCGAATGCCGCAAGGAGGCGCGCGCCAAGGGGCTCGACGGGGCCGATCTGCGCAAGGCGATCGACGCCTGCGCCCGCGAGGCCAGGGGTTGAGAGGGGGGCTCCCGGCGAGGGGGGCATGACCGGCTGGCAATAGCGCGGTGTCTCGATACGCCGGACTTCGGTTTTGCATCGGCGTCTTCCGAAAACCGCGTTCCCCTTTTCGGGCCGATGCTCTAAAGCGCCCGCATGGATCTCATCATCTTCGATCTCGACGGCACGCTGATCAATTCAGAGGCGATTCTTCTCGGCGCGCAATACGAGACCTTCAAGCGCTGCGGCCGGGTGCATCCCGGCCGTGAAGCCGGGCTCGGCATCGTCGGATTGACGCTGGACATCGCGCTGGCGCGCCTCGCAGGGATCGACAGGCCGGACGACTTGCTGACGCAGACCTATCGCGAGGTCTTCGGCGCCATGCGCCTGCAGGCGCAGACCGATCCGTCGCTGGACGAGCCGCTCTTTCCCGGCGTCGCGGAAACGCTGGCGCGACTCAAGGCCGTGCCGGGCCTCAAGCTCGGCATCGCCACGGGCAAGTCGCGCAAAGGTGCCGAATTCATCGTTGCGCGTCATGGCTGGCAGGGGTTGTTCGATACCGTTCAGTCGGCCGACGATGCGCCCTCGAAGCCCCATCCCGGCATGATCCTGAACGCCATGGCCGAGACGAGCGCCGCGGCCGGGCGCACCGCGATGGTCGGCGACAGCTCCTTCGATATCGAGATGGCGGTGGCGGCCGGCGTCGTTCCCGTCGCCGTCTCATGGGGGTTCCAGCCGGTCGAGAGCCTCATTGCGCTTGGGGCGAGACATGCCTTGCGCGAGATCACCGAACTGCCCGCTGCGCTGGGCCTGGCGCAGGCCGCCGTCGCGTAAGAGAGGCGAGCTTGAGAGCGGTGCTCCCTCACCGGGGCTGAAAGTGCCCCGGCTCGAACGACGTGCGTTTCGGCCGGCGGGATGGTCCGCTGGTCGCTATGTCAGCGACCGCTGGTAACATCCTCGCAACCACATCGACTCAGTCTCGTTTAACCTGAATAATCGTTCAGATTTGCGCGTTAACCACCTGCTTCCCGACCCCGGCGCATGGTGTTCCCACAGCAGGAACGTACCGGCACAAAACAACGCCGGACAGGGGTTCAGACATGATTGGACATGAGCTTCGTGAATTCGTCGATTGCGTGATGGATCGTCGCGCGATTGACGATCAAGACGTCAAGATGCTTCAGCGCGAAATCTTGAGCGACRTCGTCCTGACGCGCGACATCATCGATGTCCTGGTCGCTCTCGACCGGGCGGTGGCGAAGAGCTGCGCGGCCTTTGCAGATTATCTGGTCGCGCTCACCGTCGACTTCGCCGTCTGGGAAAACCGCCCGACCGGCGTCATCGACCGCGACAAGGCACATTGGCTGGCAACGACGCTCTCGGCCGGCGAGGGGCCGACCGCGACCGCCCAGCGCATCGCCTTCGAGATCGTCCGCGAGGCGGAGCATTGCGACGAGCTGCTTTTGTCCTTCGCCTTCGCCAAGGGGGCCGCCAAGAACATGGCCAAGAGTACCGGCGCGGCCCATCGTGTCCTGCTGGCGAGCTGACTGCGCATCTTCGCACATCGGATTTGTATCGATCGCCCCCGCATCCGGCTGGATACGGGGGCGATCGATTTTCCGGCTATGGTATCGGTYCAATGCCATAGCCGACTTTCGCATCGGTGGACGCCGGTTGCGGCGTCCCATACACCCCGGCTATTGCAGGTACGTCTGAAGCCGGGAGTGGCCACGCATGTTCACGAAGATCCTGATCGCGAACCGTGGCGAGATCGCCTGTCGTGTGATCAAGACAGCGCGACGCATGGGCATCAAGACGGTGGCCGTCTATTCCGATGCGGATCGCGATGCRCTGCATGTCGAGATGGCCGACGAGGCCGTGCATATCGGCGCGGCGCCCGCTGCCCAGTCCTATCTGCTGATCGACAAGATCATCGATGCCTGCAAGCAGACGGGCGCGCAGGCCGTGCATCCCGGTTACGGCTTTCTGTCCGAGCGCGAGGCCTTCGCCCAGGCGCTGAAGGATAACGGCATCGTCTTCATCGGGCCCAATCCCGGGGCGATCGCCGCGATGGGCGACAAGATCGAGTCGAAGAAGGCGGCGGCCGCCGCGAAGGTTTCGACGGTGCCGGGCTTCCTCGGCATCATCGAGAGCCCCGAGCATGCGGTGACCATCGCCGACGAGATCGGCTATCCCGTGATGATCAAGGCCTCGGCCGGCGGCGGCGGCAAGGGCATGCGCATCGCCCATTCCTCGGGCGAGGTCGCGGAAGGCTTCGCCCGCGCCAAGTCGGAAGCCGCGTCCTCCTTCGGCGACGACCGCGTCTTCGTCGAGAAGTTCATCGTCGATCCCCGCCATATCGAGATCCAGGTKCTYGGCGACAAGCACGGCAACGTCATCTATCTCGGCGAGCGCGARTGCTCGATCCAGCGCCGCAACCAGAARGTGCTGGAGGAGGCGCCGTCGCCGCTGCTGGATGAAGCGACCCGCCGCAAGATGGGCGAGCAGGCGGTCGCGCTCGCCAAGGCGGTGAACTACGACTCGGCCGGCACGGTCGAGTTCGTCGCCGGGCAGGACAAGTCCTTCTACTTCCTCGAGATGAACACGCGCCTGCAGGTCGAGCATCCCGTCACCGAGATGGTCACCGGCATCGACCTCGTCGAGCAGATGATCCGCGTCGCCTATGGTGAGAAGCTCGCGATCGCGCAGGCGGATGTGAAGCTCGACGGCTGGGCGGTCGAATCCAGGGTCTATGCCGAGGATCCGACCCGCAACTTCCTGCCCTCGACCGGCCGGCTCGTGACCTACCGCCCGCCGAGCGAGGGGCCGGATGGCGAGGCGACGGTCCGGAACGACACCGGYGTCTTCGARGGCGGCGAGATCTCGATCTATTACGAYCCGATGATCGCRAARCTSGTGACSCAYGCGCCGACGCGCGAGGCGGCGATCAAGGCGCAAGGCCGCGCGCTCGATGCCTTCGCTATCGACGGCATCCGCCACAACATCCCCTTCGTCGCGGCGGTGATGCAGCATCCGCGCTGGATCGCCGGCAACCTCTCGACCGGCTTCATCGCCGAGGAGTTCCCCGAGGGTTTCTCGCTGCCGGCGCCGCAGGGCGAGACGGCGCTGCGCATGGCGGCGATCGCGATCGCCTGCGACCACAAGCTCAACCAGCGCAAGCGAAACGTCTCGGCGCAGATGGAAGGCTGGCGCAAGGTCGCCTTCGACCGGCAGCGCATCGTCCAGCTCGGGGCTGAGCGCTTCGAGGGCGAGGTGATCGAGCAGGGTGAGGCGGTCGTCATCGCCTTCCCGGGCCGCAGCGTCAGCGTCGTCAGCGATTGGATCCCGGGCGAGCCGGTCTGGCACGGTACGCTCGACGGGGTGAAGGTTGCGGCGCAGATCCGGCCGATCCTCAATGGTGTCGCGCTCGGCCATGCCGGCGCCTATGCGAACGCTCATGTCTATACGCAGCGCGAGGCGGAGCTCACGGCGCTGATGCCGGAAAAGGTCGCGGCCGATACGGGCAAGGTCCTGCTCTGTCCGATGCCGGGCTTGGTCAAGTCGATCGCGGTGACGGTCGGGCAGGAGGTCAAGGCGGGCGAGCCGCTCGCCATGGTCGAGGCGATGAAGATGGAGAACGTGCTGCGCGCCGAAAAGGACGCCACCATCGCCAAGATCCTGGCGAAGGAAGGCGACTCGCTTGCCGTCGACGCCGTCATCATGGAATTCGCCTGAGAGGGCCGGGCATGCTGAAGATCTGGGGGCGTTTGAGTTCGATCAATGTCCAGAAGGTCGTCTGGGCGGCCGGGGAGGTCGGGCAGGCTTTCGAGCGCGTCGATGTCGGTGGTCCGTTCGGAGGGCTCGATACGCCCGAATTCCGCGCGATGAATCCGAACAGGCAGATTCCCGTGCTGGAGGATGGCGATTTCCGCCTGTGGGAGTCGAACAGCATCGTGCGCTATCTGGCGGCACGCTATGGCGCCTCCACCTTGTGGGAGGAGGAGCCGGCGCGGCGGGCCGAAGCCGAACGCTGGATGGACTGGATGCTCTCCGAGTTGCAGCCGGCGCTGGCGCCGGTGCTTTGGGGCGTGGTGCGCAAGGTGCCGGGCTATACCGAGCCCAAGGTGATTACCGAGGGCATGAAGCGGGCCGAGGCGCTGATGGCGATCATCGAGGACCAGTTGGCGGAGCGGCCTTTCCTGGCGGGCGAGCGCATCAGCGTGGCGAACATCACTGTCGGCTGTGGCGCACATCGCTGGCTCAACATGCCGGTCGAGCGCGTGGAGCGGCCGGCGGTGCGGCGCTGGTACGAGACGATTTTCGCGCGGCCGGCGGCCAAGGCCGCGTTGCCGTTGCCGATTGCGTGAGGACGCGCCTGGCGGCTTGATCGCAAGGCGGCGGCTGGCATGATGCGGGGATGATCCGTTCCTTCGCCGCGCTTTGCATCCTGACTTCCCTCTCCGTGCCGGCGCTGGCGCAGGATGCGACGCCGGCACCGGCCGCTCCGGCGGACCGGACCCAGCTCGCCGCATGCCTGCGGGACAATGGCGCATCGCCGGCAGCCTGCATCGGCGCTGTCGCGGTGCCTTGCGTCCGAGCCGCCAGCAGCGACCCGCGTGGGGCGGAGGCCGGATGCGCTCGTCGCGAGGAGGTGGCCTGGCGCGAGCGGCTCAACCTCGCTTTGCAGATGGCGTCGCGTCCGCTCGATGCCGGCCAGCGCAGCCGGCTCGCGGCGTTGCAACTGACCTGGGAAAGCTATGTCGCGCAGAAATGCGCGCTCTACGGCGCCGGCCAGCGCGACGGCCTCCAGCCCGGCCGGCAGGCCGGCTGCGAATTGCGTGAGGTGGCCGAGCGCGCGATCGAGGTGGCGAAGTCGCTGCCTCGGACGCCGTCGCGGCGCCCGCAGAGTCCCCCGCAGATCATTCGCTGAAGAGAGCGGCTTTAGAAAGCTGTCAGCATTCGGCGGCTATAGCGGGTGAGCGATCTTCCTCTCGATCCGGGCCAGCGATGTTCTTCGTCCTTTCCAAGATTGTCTGGTTCCTGTTCTCGCCGGTCAATTTCGTCATCCTGCTGGCCGGACTTGCGGCGCTCCTCGCTTTCTCCCGTTTCGCGCGGCCCGCGCGCTGGCTCGGGCTGTTTGCGGTGATCATGCTCGGGCTGATGGCGTTCAGCCCGCTGCCGCGTGCGGTCATCCGCCCGCTGGAGGACCGGTTTCCGCAGCAGGACGCGGCGAAGGGGCCGGTGACCGGCATCGTCGTGCTCGGCGGGGCGATCGGGTTGGCGCGCGGCGACGTGGTGCTCAATGCTTCGGCCTCGCGGATGACGAAGGCGGTGGAGCTGGCGCGCCTGCACCCGCAGGCCAAGATCGTCTTCGCGGGCGGCGCCGCCAATCTGATCTCGGAGGCGACGGTGACCGAGGCTGATGGCGCCAAGCGTTTGATGGAGGGGCTCGGACTGGAACCGGGCCGGCTCATCCTGGAGGACAAATCGCGCAACACCCTCGAAAACGCGGTCTTCACGCGCCGCCTCGTCGATCCCAAGCCCGGCGAGCGCTGGCTGCTGGTGACCTCGGCCTGGCACATGCCGCGCGCGATGGGCGTCTTCCGCAAGGCAGGCTTCGCGGTCGAGGCCTTCCCGGTCGACTACTGGTCGCGCGGCAAGCCGGATGATTTCACCCAGCCCTATAGCCGCGCGCCGCGCGCGCTCGAGATCGCCGATAACGGCTTCAAGGAATGGGTCGGCCTCGTCGCCTATCGTCTCGCCGGCTACACGGACACGCTGTTTCCCGGCCCCTGAATCGTCAGGGCGTGTCGGGCAAGGAGAGCCGGTAGACGCCGCGGAAATCGTCGGGATCGACCGGGCGGCCCTTGCGCGTGATGACGAGCCGGCCTTCCTTCATCAGCTTCACCGCGGCGCGGCGCAGAGGCTGCATCAGCGGGCCCCAGCCATCGGGATGGTCGCCGCCGATCGCGCGGGCGACATCCATCGGCGCGAGCGTGCGGCCGGGCTCCTGCCGCGCCAGCAGATCGAGGATCGTCGTTTCGAGCGTCGCCTGGTCGGCCATCAAGGATCCTCGGGGTAGCGGAAGACGCGGGCGGCGTCGGAAGCGTATTGGCGCCGGTACATTGCCACCAGTACGGAGCCGGTGAAGATGAGGAAGGTGATCGGCCCGAGGAACCAGCCGAGATAGGCCAGCGCGAAGAAGAAGGCGCGTTGGCCGCGGTTGAAGTGACGCCCGGCCGCGACGTTCATCTCGATCGTCTCGTGCACGGCGTTGCGTGCCTCCTTCTCGTCGTGATTGCGCGCGGAGGGCAGCGCGCCGACGAGGATCACGCAATAGTTGAACAGCCGATAGGCCCAGGCGAATTTGAAGAAGGCGTAGCCGAAGATGATGGCGAGCCCGATCACCTTCAGCTCCCAGGCCGCACGCTGGGTCATCGGGACGAAGGGCAGGTCGCCGAAGATCGCGACGACACGGTCGGTCGATTGCAGCAAGGCGAGCGTGCCGCCGATCGCGATCAGCGAGGTCGAGGCGAAGAAGGCCGTGCCGTTCTGCAGGCCGTTCATGACCTGGGTGTCGACGATCCGGTTGTCGCGCATCATCGCCTCGCGCACCCAGCGGGCGCGGCGCTGGTTCATGCGCATGTTCAGGCTCTTGGGCGCATGCGGGCCGAGCTCGACGGCATAATGGTAGCCGATCCAGGACGCGGCGTAGAAGGCCAGCGCGAACAGATCGAAGGGGGTGAAACCGAACATGGCGCCGCTCTGCCATTTCTCTTGCTGCCGAGGCAAGCAGCTTGCTTCGCGGCGCCGGTGGCAGCAAGAGAGGGCGATGTCATTGATGCTGCGCGGGCTGTCGTCACGCCGCGCCCGCAGACCCGAAGAGACGAGGCCATGCCGCAGGTGATCACGAAGGGCTACAAGGCGCTGCTCGCCGAGGCCGGGCAGGCGGTCGAGACGCTCTCCGTCGAAGAGGCGCGGGCGCTGCACGGCCGGGACGATGTCGTCTTCGTCGACCTGCGCGATCCGCGCGAGCTCGAGCGGGAAGGGCGTATGCCCGGAGCCTTCCACTGCCCGCGCGGCATGCTGGAATTCTGGATCGATCCGGAAAGCCCCTATGCCAAGCCGGTGTTCCAGGAGGACAAGCGCTTCGTCTTCTTCTGCGCCGGCGGCTGGCGCTCGGCGCTCGCGGCGAGGACGGCGCAGGAGATGGGGCTGAAGCCGGTCGCGCATATCGATGGCGGTTTCGGGGCCTGGAAGAAGGCCGGCGCAGCCGTCGAAGCCGCCCCAGCGGCCAAGGCTTGAGACCGACGCCTTGTCCCATATCGTCATCGTCCTGCTGGTTGCCGCCTTCATCTTCCGCAAGCCGCTCGGGCGACTGCTCGCCCGGCAGTTTCCGAATCGCGCCAAGCGCCAGCAGGTGCTGGCCACGATCATCGCCGCCTTCGTGCTGGTGATCGCGCTGCGAGTGCTGGCGCTGTTCTGGTAGCCGTCTATCCCGATTTGAAATGGCGGAGGGCGACCTGTGCGACCGGCGCATGGGAGGGTGGCTTGCGTTCTGCCCACGGATCAGGCATTTTGGTTCTCCGGCTCCAACACGAACAAGGGAGGACTGAATGAAATTCATGATCATCGTCGCTCCCGAGCGACCAAACCGGCACTAGGTCGGTCTCGCACGAGGCCCGCCTGCCGCGGCCTCCCAGAGCCTTTTTCAAACCTTTTCCCTTTTTCTGGAGACTGGCGTCCCGTCGTCGTCTCCACCTTGATTCGGAGTCGGCTGCCGTCCTGGCGCCGAATGACGCTATGTCTCGCGATACTCAAACCGGGCGGCGGGAGCCGTTCCGGGCCGTTCTCGGCTTCACTTTCAGTCATTGGGCACGCCTGCCCGGCCAGGTCGCCTGGGTTGCGGGCGTCACCATCGTGTCCACGCTCGCGGAGCTGTTCACGCCGGTCTATGCCGGTCGGCTCGTCGATGCGGTCGCCAGCGGCGTCGGCAGCGCGGATGCGGCGCTATGGGCGCTGGGCGCGATGATGGTGCTCGCCGCGATCACGGTGCTCGGGCGGCATTTCGCCTTCACCGGGATCACGATCATGACCCTGCGCACGATGAGCAACGTGGCGCAGGAAGCGTTCGCGCGACTGCAGCGCTTCTCCACCGACTGGCATGCAAACAACTTCGCCGGCTCGACGGTGCGCAAGATCACGCGTGGCATGTGGGCGCTCGACCTGATGACCGACACGATCCTGATCGCGCTCCTGCCCTCGCTCGTCATCCTGCTCGGTATGACGGCGCTGCTGGCCTGGCACTGGCCGGTGATGGGGCTCGTCGTGGCGCTGGGGGCGCTCGCCTATATCGGGCTCACGCTCGTGCTGTCGCTACGCTTCGTCGCGCCGGCGGCGCGGCTCGGCAACGCCTGGGACACCCGCCTTGGCGGTTCCCTGGCCGACGCCATCACCTGCAACCCGGTGGTGAAGGCCTATGGCGCGGAGGCGCGCGAGGATCTGCGGCTCGCGACCGTCGTGGCGAAGTGGAGCCTGAGGACGCGGCGCGCCTGGCTGCGCGGCACCTGGGCGGGCACCGGCCAGCTCGTGGTGCTGCTCTTCCTGCGGGCGGCGGTGATCGGCCTCGTGATCTGGCTGTGGCTGAACGGGCAGGCGAGCACGGGCGATGTCGCCTTCGTGCTCACCGCCTATGCGGTGGTGCACGGCTATCTGCGCGATGTCGGCCAGCACATCCACAACCTGCAGCGCTCGGTCAATGACATGGAGGAGCTGGTCTGGATGCACGACCTTCCCTATGGCGTGCCGGACCGGAAGGGGGCGGTGGCGATGGGGGTGACGGCGGGCGAGATCGCCTTCGAGGACGTGACCTTCCACTATGGCGGCCATCACGACCCGCTCTACCGCGACTTCTCGCTGACCATCCGTGGCGGCGAGAAGGTCGGCCTCGTCGGCCGCTCGGGCTCCGGCAAGACGACCTTCGTCAAGCTGGTGCAGCGACTCTACGACGTCACGGCGGGCCGCATCGCGATCGACGGGCAGGATATCGCGAGCGTCACGCAGGAGAGCCTGCGCCGGCAGATCGCGATCGTTCAGCAGGAGCCGGTGCTGTTCCACCGTTCGCTGGCCGAGAACATCGCCTATGGCCGGCCCGGCGCCTCGCAGGCGCAGATCGAGCAGGCGGCGCAGCTTGCCAACGCGCATGACTTCATCATGCGCCTGCCCAAGGGCTATGC
>NZ_JBFRDQ010000161.1:0-9626 GCF_052113865.1 Allobosea sp. TAB14
CTGGTGAACGTGTCGTTGCCGCCCTTGGCAAAGTCGACCATGTCGAACGCGTCACCGTAAAAAAAGTTGGTGGAAAAGGCGCCATTATTTGTGAMACTGTCGTCGCCGCCCCGAGCATGGCCGGACATGCTGCGCCCGGCGTCGCCGGCGAAAACGTTGTTGCTGAAGGCACCGCCACCCGTGAAATCGTCGTTGCCGCCTTGGGCGAAATCCGACATGTCGCGGAGCGCATCACCGTAGAAACTGTTGTCGGCATCGCGGCCGCCGCCGGTGAAGCTGTCATTGCCGCCTCGAGCATGGTCGAACATGCTGCCGACCGTGTCGCCATAGAAGGCGTTGTTGGCCTGGTTGCTGGCGCCGATGAAGTTGTCGCTGCCGCCCTGAGCATGGCCGGACATATCGCCGCCCGCATCTCCGATGATGATGTTGTTGGACAGGGCAGCGCCCACGAAACGATCATCGCCGCCCTGAGCCTGGCCGGACATCCGGCCGCCCGCATCCCCGAAAAAAGTGTTGGTGGAGAGGCCCCCACCCGTGAAAACGTCATTGCCGCCCTTGCCGTGGTCGAGCATGTCGCCACCCACGTCACCGTAAGCCGTGTTGGTGGAGCTGAGCGCACCCCTGAAAGAGTCATTGCCGCCCTGAGCATGGTCGAGCATCCTGCCGACCGCGTCACCGTAGAAGGTGTAGTTGGCAGGGGCGCCCCCGCTGAACGTGTCGTTGCCGCCCTTGGAATGATCGAGCAGGTTGCCGCCTGCGTCGCCAATCAAAACAGTGCTGGTCGGATCGCCGGCAAGAGTGTCATCAGCGCCCAATTGATGATCGGTCAGATCACCCAGGGTAAATGGCACGCGGTGAGACATGGTCATGCTCCCACTGAGTTACCCCAGCGCCCGTCGCGATACTAGGCTGATATGCCCAAGCCCACAACGACCACAAACGGGGTAGTTCGCTTGGATCGACGACACCATGTTCTGGTCCAGCGGACTGGCTAAACTTTTCGACTTCGATGCGGGACTCGCGGAAATGCGGCATTTCGGTCTGGTGCCGGAAGTCCTTTTCTATTTTGCGACGGTGATCACCCTGCTCCTCGGCTCGATCCTCGTCATCCTCGATCGGTGGACGTGGATGGGTGCCGGGCCCTTGGCCGCCTTCACCGTTTTGACGATCCCGATCGCTCACAATTTCTGGACCATGAAGAGCCCATGAGAACCATGGAGTTCCATGTCGTGATGGAACACATCACCGTTGTGGGCGGCCTCTTCATTGCAATCTACGCGTCCGCGATCGGCAAGCGGTCTCGTTTGTCAATGCAGGCGTGAACGTTGCGCGATCTGGTCCGGTCTCAGGCTTCTGCGCCAAGGGCGTCGAAGCCTGGGATACATGATCCATGTCCAAGGAGGGAGCGATTTGCATGAATAAAAGATATTTCTTCGTCGGCGCGATTTGCCTGCTTGCGGCTGGCTGTAGCTCCGGCGACGCGCGGATGAGCGCCCTGCGAGCAGACATGGCCGGTCGTCAGGCCGCCGCCGAACTGGCGGCGAGCCGCCCCGATGCAAAACCCGAAGATCGCGAACGAGCCAAGGCATATGCCTCTGCTCAATCCTGCATCGATCAGATTCAGGCGCATACGCAAGGCGTTCGGGCCGCAAATATGGGGGTGAACACGGCCGTCGCCGGCATCGGCTTCGCGGGGCCGGGCGGAGCGCTCGCGGCACGGGCGATGGGGCCGATGCATGGCTCCGTGCTGCGAAACCAGGGCGAGTTCAAAGTCGCCTGTTATTGAAAATCTATCAAACCAGTTGAGGTCGTCATTTGCGCGTCAATCCAGAAGGCCGTTGTGCTTCATTTGTATCGCTATTCGTGGCCGCGGCTGCGCTAGCCGGCTGCCAGAGCACGCAATCCAATTTTCAAGGTTCGAACTTCTCAAGCGAGACAAGAGCCTTGGAGAAACAATTGAACGCTGAGGCAACTGCATTTGGTGCCGTTCAGGGCGCGACCAGCCTTGCCGCCAGCGCAGATCCGACAGGCCTCTCCAGTTTCGCCAAAGCTCCCGTTGCGCTGGCCGCGCGAAACGCGCTGGCAAGAAGCGCTGACGCGCGCATGGATGCCCAGTTGGCTCGTGACGAACAGGCTTTGTATCGCCGTTACGGCATGAATCCGGATGGGACACCGTCCGGCAAACGGCCGGCAGGAAGCAACTGACGTTCGGCGTATTCAAAATTCAACGCGGCTTCCAGGCAGGTTGCTGCGGGCCTGAAGCCTCCAAGGGAGTGCCGTAGGATTAGGACGTGGCCATGGATCAATGCACGCTTTTGCTGGTCGAAAAGAGTCTCGATCATCTGGACTCCGTTTCCGATGGCGTCGAAACGATGTTCGCTCATCGACTTCTGGATGCGTATCCAGAAGTGTATCGGCTGTTTGCAATGGATCTGGAGCCACAGGCAAGAAGGATTCTGCCGACACTGAGGCTGGTGATGGWCGAGATCCCACGATTTGGAGCCTTGCTTCCGTCGGTTCGAGCTTTGGCATGCTCCCGCGAAATCTGCCGCATGGTCGATGCCCATTACCAACCGATCAGCGAGACCTTGCTTTGGACATTGCGACGCAGTCTYGGATGCCGTTTCACGAATGAGGTCGAGCGAGCCTGGCGCGAAATGCTCCTCATGCAGTGATCAACACCCATAACCCAAAGATCAACGGGACGAACCCAAGAAAGGGTAGCTCCCTTTGGAAGCAAATAACGCGATGCGAGCGCGCCGCCTGGAAAGAAATATATGGCACTTCATGATGCAAATAGGGAAGTGAACCTTCCGCTCTTCTACAAGGACCCGGTGCTTTTGCGTTTCGAAGACCATAGAGACGTCGGGCTCGCGCCGGCCGTCGGATATGACTTCGCGCGTGAAGCCGTTGCGATACCGCTGTCGACCGGCGAGTTTCCCGTGGCGATGCGGCATTACCCGATCGTCTTCGCGATGGACGATCAGGCCTCGCCGATCGCGCTCGTCGCGATTCGCAAGGAGCACAATCTCTTCGTCGAGCGGGACGGGAGCTGGYGGGCGGGGAGCTACGTGCCGGCCTATGCGCGCCGCTATCCGTTCATCGTGGTGGAGACGCCGGACGGCGAGCAGCAGCTCCTCACCGTCGATCGCGGGAGCGATCGGTTCGTGGCCTCTGCCAGCGTCAGGGAAGGCGCGCAGCGCGTTTTCGACGATGCCGGCCGACCGACACCCATGGCGCAGAACGCGATGGCCTTCTGCCATGCGTTCCATGTCGATTATGCCGCCACGGTCGCCTTCGGCCAGGCGCTGATCGCCGCCGGAATCCTCGAGCCCTATCACGCCGATTTCCGGCTGCCGGATGGGACGCAGCATCAGCTCAACGGCTTCTTTGCCGTCAACGAGAAGGCCTTCCGCGCGCTCCCGGCGAAGACCGTCGCCGAATGGCACGCGAGGGGCTGGCTCGGCCTCGTCACCCTCCACCTCGCCTCACTGCGGAGCTTCCAGGCCCTGCTCGATCTGAATGCGCAGCGCGCGAACGAACGAAAGGCGCCCGCATGATGAGCAAGAAGGCACGTTTCCTCGGTGTCTCCTCCCTCGCGGCACTCCTGGTTGCCGGCGGTGTGACCGGCTGGCTGGCCTCGGAAGGCGCGATCGCGACGCCGAGCTTTGCGGCATCGGCCACTGAGAGCCACGACGATCCGGCTCCGCAGCGCTTCGAGATCGCGCAGGCGCAGTCGACCGGGCAGGCTGGCGCGGGCGGTGCGGCGGCGGGACTGCCGGGCGGCGCCTCATCGCTCAACGAAACCTATAAGGACTGGCGTGTCGCCTGCGCTCTGCAGGGCAWTCAGAAGCGCTGCGCGCTGAGCCAGGTTCAGGCGCAGCAGAATGGTCAGCGCGTGCTCGCCATCGAGCTGAACGCCCCGAGCGGCAACACGGTGGCCGGCACGCTCATCCTGCCGTTCGGGCTGGCGCTCGATGCCGGCGTGTCGTTCCAGATCGACGAGAAGCCGGTGATGCCGCCCATTCGCTTCCGCACCTGCATGCCGGGTGGCTGCCTCGTCTCGGTTAGCTTCGACGCGGCGACGGTTGTCGCCCTGCGCTCCGGCACGGCCCTCAAGATTAAGGCGACGACAGACGGTGGCGCCGACGCGCTGTTCTCGGTCTCGCTTCAAGGCCTTGCCACCGCCCTCGATCGTGTCGCGGCGTTATCGCGTTGACGTTGGGTGCCGCTGCAAGACAAGAGCGAGGCGCGCTGCAGCCCMGCCGAAGATGTTCGCCTCGTCGTAGCGCACAGCGCCTCGGCGAGGGCGCCCCATTGTCGGCTTGAAGGGAGGCGGATAGGCGAACTTGTCGATCGTCTCATAGCTGAMCGAGATCGGATGGCACTCCAGTCGCATCCGGCCCGCGATCTGCTGTGGCGATCAGCCGTGCTGAATCCGTTCGATGACCGACTGGCGCACATGGGAGAACCCCGGCGATACGATGACACGCGGCTGGCCACGGCAACTACGCGCGCGACAAATCGATCTCAAAACTTTGCGATATTACGAAGATTGGAATCAATATTCAGAAAAATCTAGAATACGAAGCGGTCTTGGGTAAAAAGTTCTCTCGATGGTACATGAAAGGGGCCCAGCGAAGCAAAAACATTTCGTGACTGAACTCGAATCCGCACTCTCACGCCGGAACTTAGGGCCGCTCCATTTCGTTCGCCTAAAGCCTCAGCACCTGAACGAAGGACAAGACGCATGGCCCGTTCCCCGCGAGACGACAACACTCCTACGAGAGCCAGCTTCGGCAATGGCGGCGAGCTGCACCAGACGGCATCGGCGCCGGAGGCTCGCATCACCACCAATCACGGTGTGCCCGTCAGCGACAACCAGAATTCACTGAAAGCAGGGGGGCGTGGTCCGACGCTGCTCGAAGATTTCGTCCTGCGCGAGAAAATCCAGCATTTCGATCACGAAAGAATTCCGGAGCGCATTGTCCATGCGCGCGGTTCCGCCGCGCATGGCTTCTTCGAACTGACGGAGTCGCTCGGCGAATTCACCCGCGCGAAGGTGCTGACCGAGGTCGGCGTCAAGACCGAGGTCTTCACGCGTTTCTCGACAGTTGCCGGCGGCGCAGGCTCGGTCGACACGCCCCGCGACGTGCGCGGCTTCGCGGTGAAATTCTATACCAAGGAAGGGAACTGGGATCTCGTCGGCAACAACATTCCCGTTTTTTTTATCCAGGACGCGATCAAATTTCCCGACCTTATCCATGCCGTGAAGATGGAAGCCGATCGCGGCTATCCGCAGGCCGCGAGCGCCCACGACACCTTCTGGGATTTCGTGGGGCTGATGCCGGAATCGACCCATATGATCATGTGGGCGATGTCCGATCGGGCCATTCCGCGCTCGCTGCGGATGATCGAGGGCTTCGGCGTCAACACCTTCCGCCTGCTGGACGACAAGGACAAGCCGACCTTCGTCAAGTTCCACTGGCGTCCCAAGCTCGGCACACAATCGACCTGTTGGGACGAGGCGGTGAAGATAGCTGGGGCCGATCCCGATTACCATCGCCGCGATCTGCATGAAGCCATCGCCAGGGGCGATTTTCCGGAATGGGAATTCGGCGTGCAATTGCTTAGCCAGGATGAAGCCGATGCGCTGCCCTTCGACATCCTCGACGCGACCAAGGTGATCCCCGAGGAACTCGTGCCGATCCGAATGATCGGCCGCATGGTGCTGAACCGAAACCCGGACAACTTCTTCGCCGAAACCGAGCAGGCTGCCTTCCTGCCGACCAACATGCCGCCGGGCATCGATGTCTCGGAGGACCCTCTGCTGCAAGGGCGCCTGTTCTCCTATCAGGACACGCAGCTCTCGCGGCTGGGAACCGTGAACTTTCACCAGATCCCGATCAACAGGGCCAAGGGCTGCCCCTTCCAGAACCTGCAGCGCGACGGCCATATGCAGACGCAGGTCTTCACAGGCCGCGCGAATTACGAGCCCAACAGCCTGGCCGAGGCCGGCGAGGAGGGCGGCCCYCGCGAGGATCCGATCGGCGGATTCAAAACGGCCGCGATTCCGGTCGAGGAGCACAAGGTGCGTCTGCGCGCGGAGAGCTTCGCGGACCACTACAGCCATGCAAGGCTGTTCTTCCGCTCGCAGAGCGAGATCGAGCAGTCTCATCTGGCGGGCGCGCTCGTCTTCGAGCTGTCGAAGGTCACGCTGGAGCATGTCCGCAACCGTGTGATGTCGAACCTCGTCAATGTCGACGAGAGCCTGGCGCAGCGCGTGGCGGACGGGCTCGGCATGCTCCTACCGAAGGCTTCCAAGCCGGCGGTAGCGCCGGTCGATATGGAGCCGTCACCCGCGCTTCGCATCGTCGGCAAGTACCCCGAGACCCTGAAGGGCCGAACTGTCGGCATATTGGTGTCGGATGGGGCCGACGGGGCCTTGGTCGCAGCCGTCAAAGCCGCCGTCGAAGACGATGGCGGAGCCGTCAAGGTCGTCGCCCCGAAGATCGGCGGCGTAAAGCTCAAGGACGGCAAGATACTCAAAGCTGATGGACAGCTCGCTGGCTCGCCATCTGTGCTCTTCGATGCCGTCGCAATCATTCTCTCTGAGGCCGCCTGCGCCGCCTTGATGAATGAAAGTGCGGCGATCGATTTCACCAAGGACGCCTACGGGCATCTCAAGGCGATTGGATACAGTGCCGAGGCTAAGCCGCTTCTCGACAAAGCCGGAGTCAAGCTGGATGACGGCATCGTCGCGCTCGACAAAGGCGCCAAGGCGTTCCTGCCGCCGGCGCGCACGCGGCAGTGGGTTCGCGAGCCTAACGTCCGAATGCTAGCCTGACCATGACGGTGCCGGTCGACATCATCAAGATCGACAAATCCTTTATCGATCGCCTTGCCCTGGGGGAGCCGAGCCTGGCGATCGTCGACGGCCTAAGTGACATCGCGCGCAAGCTCGACATTCGGGTCATCGCCGAAGGCCTCGAGAGCAAGTGCAGGCAAGTCCTCTTACCGATGTCGGCGGCAAGCTTGGCCAGGGCTACCTATTCTCGCAGGCCGTCCCCCGCCAGATCGGAACAGGCCTGTTGAGCCAGTTTGCTAGGCCAGTCGCAGACCAGGCGAGTACGGCAAGCGCCATGGCGGGCCCTGCGACCMAGATGCGGCGACCGGAGGACTCACATGTTGCCTAATTGCAGCGCCGACGTACTGCGAACCTTCCTGGCCGTGGCGAGAGCTCACATCGTACGAAACCGTATAAAAATCTTTGATGCCGGCTTTCTGGTCGTGCTGTTTTCGGTCGCCGCCCTACTTGCGTTCGAGATCGACATTTTCCAGTCCGCCGACCAGGTGTCGCCGCAGGAAAAGACCATCGAGCTCGACGAGGTCTTCATTCTGTCGACGCTGGTGATGTGCGGGATGCTCTTCTATACATGGCGCCGGGCTCGCGAGCACAAGCGTGAAAACATCCAGCGCCTAGCCGCGGAAGCCGAGGTGATGACCTTGGCGCTTCAGGACCCACTGACCGGCCTGCCAAACCGCCGGCAATTCGACGGCGCCCTCAAGTCGGCGCTGCGAACCGTGCCGACAGCTCCTGAGGCCCACGCCATCTTCTTGCTCGATCTGAACGGCTTYAAGAAGGTCAACGACATTCACGGCCATCCGATCGGCGATCAGGTTCTGATTCATGTTGGCGCGAGGCTGCTGCGCGCCGCGCGCGAGAGCGACTTGGTAGCACGGCTTGGCGGCGACGAGTTCGCGATCCTGGGCCCAAATATCGCCGGAGCCGAAGGCGCAACAAGCATCGCGCTGCGGATCATCGAGAGTCTGTCGRCGCCGATCGTCGTCGACGGCATCCGCCATCCGATCGGGGCTGCAATCGGCGTCGCGATCTCGCCGCAGGACGGGATCACGGCCGAGGAGTTGATGCGTAAGGCGGATGTCGCCCTCTACCGGGCCAAGGCCGACCGCAAATCTGCAATGCGGTTCTTTGAGGAACGGATGGACGCTAGTTTGCGCGAGCGCGACGAGTTGGAGCGCGCGCTCCTGCACGGGCTCGAGCGGGGCGAGTTTACCCTCAGATTCCAGCCGAGCCGCGCGACGGACGATCGCATCGTCAGTTTCGAAGCCCTTCCGTGCTGGCACCATCCCCAGCTTGGCGAGATTGAACCGGAACGCTTCCTGCCGGTGGCGGAAGAGATAGGCGTCCTGGCTCAGCTGAGCGAAGGCCTACTGAAGGATGCCTGCAGGGCGGCCGGCGCCTGGCCTCGAGATGTCCGACTTTCCTTCAATCTGCCACGCGCGCTTCTCGGCGATGCCGCCTTCGGACTGCGTATTCTCGCCGCCCTCGCCGAAACCAGATTCGCTCCCCAGCGCCTTGATCTGGAGATCGATGAGGGCGCCCTGATCCGCGATACGCAAGCAGCGCAGGCGCTCATGAAGCCGCTCCGCAGCGCCGGCATCTCCATCATCGCCGACAATTTCGGCACCGGATATTCCGATCTGCAGAACCTCCACCGGCTGAAGCTCGACGGTATCAAGATCGATC
Organism: Allobosea sp. TAB14; assembly: GCF_052113865.1. Taxonomy (NCBI): domain Bacteria; kingdom Pseudomonadati; phylum Pseudomonadota; class Alphaproteobacteria; order Hyphomicrobiales; family Alloboseaceae; genus Allobosea; species Allobosea sp. TAB14. Next base: position 8,552 of record NZ_JBFRDQ010000161.1, read on the forward strand.
GCAGCTTCRTTGCTGCGATGACCCACAATCGACAGGCCGCCGTCATCGTCAAAGCTTTGATCGGTATAGGGCAGGGGCTCGATCTTTCTGTCACTGCAGACGGTGTCGAGAACGCTGCCCAAAGGGCTGCCTTGGCGGCACAGGGCTGCCTAAACGTTCAGGGTGAACTGCACGGCGACGGCCTTGATGCCGATGCGGCCATGGCGCTGTTTGTCAATGCGGCGCAGGCAATRGCCTTGCCACCGGCGCGCATTTGAGGGCGGACACGGGAATTCCGGCAAAGCCCTGGGGACCTTCTCGCATTCTCCCGGATGTGCAACAGAGTGCACGCGGCCTGTTCAAGGCCCCTTTATTTCGGCCAGTCCTGAGCGCCGGACATTGTCCAAGGCGTTGTCGTGGCTGTGCAGGAGATGTCGGCGTAAAGCTTCTCGCGTCTGGTCGGACGAACCGGCCTTCAGCGCATCGAGAATGTCGCGGTGTTCGTCGGCCGAGCGGCTGTAATTGCCGGCAAGATAGACGAACAYGGTATGGGTCTGTCCGAGAATGCGCTGGTGCCATTCGCAGATCATTTGGTTGCCGGCCGCCGTCATCAGCGCGCTGTGGAACTTGCGATCGTGGACGAGGGCRGTAGTGATGTCGTCAAGCGTACCGCGCCGCGCATAGAATTCGTGGGCGTCGAGGCAGCGTGACAGATCGGTGATCAGCTCGGGCGCAATCGGTCCCTTTTCGAAGATCTGGCCGACAGCGTTCAACTCGATCAACATGCGCGCTTCGTAGAGCTCCTCSACGTCGGCGCGCGTGAATTGGCGCACGACCGCCCCTTTGCGCATCGAGTCCAGCGATCGCATGGCGCGGAGACGGGCGCCGATCRCGGTCGCGGCTTCCTACCCCAGCCGAAGCGCCAACGTCGGCAAGTGGCGCTGGGCTGCCTGACTGCTGCTCCAATCCCGGCGCCCGGCTGGAGTGGCCGCAGACATTCCTCCATGATCACTGATCCCTGTCGCCAGCATGATCGAGCGGCCATAAAGTCGGAGCATGCGCGCACCCCTGGATAATGACCTTCTCAGGACAATAC
>NZ_JBFRDQ010000162.1:0-9397 GCF_052113865.1 Allobosea sp. TAB14
GAGTTGCGCCGCCGCATTGGTCAGCACCGTGAACAGGATCAGGGGAATATAGGAACTCATCGCCGTGCCGGGATTTCCTGCGTCGTTTTTCAGCCTCCAGATGCCGAGAAAAAAACTTCAAATGCCTTAGTGCGCGAACCCTACTTCATCATAACGTTAAGACGATCCTGCCGTGATCGACGAAACCCTGCGTCATCCGGGCGCCGGCCCGATCCTTGCCTCAGCCATGGGGATCATGGCGTCCGGAGAGGGTGACGATGAAGCGCGAAGAGCTGACCGAGAAGATTCTCGACATCAAGCGCGAGAAGGGCTGGAGCTGGAAATACATCACCGACGAGATCGGCGGCATGTCCGAGGTGCTGGTGGTCGGCGCGCTGCTCGGCCAGATGAAGCTGGTCCGGCCGCTGGCCGAGCGCGCAGCCGCGCTGTTCGGCCTGTCCGAGAACGAAAAGCGCATGCTCAACGAGGTGCCCTATCGCGGCACCGGCACGCCGATGCCGCCGACCGACCCGCTGATCTACCGCTTCTACGAGATGGTGATGGTCAACGGGCCGGCCTGGAAGGCGCTGATCGAGGAGGAATTCGGCGACGGGATCATGTCCGCGATCGATTTCAACATCTCGTTCGAGCGCGAGCCCAATCCGAAGGGAGACCGGGTCAAGATCGGCATGTCGGGCAAATTCCTGCCGTACAAGTACTACGGCAACGAGCAGGGCATTCCCGATTACGGCTTCAAGGAGGAGTGACGCGGGCCATTGCTGCCTCGGCCTGTCGCGACGGTCGTTACCGTGGTTAGGGTTATCACCTCGCTCGGAAGGTCTCATGCCCTTGCCCAATCGCGTCAGGCCCGACGGCGCGCTCTTCGCCGATCCGGCCCGCGGCACCCTGTTCGGCAATCGCGGCGGGCGCTTCCACGATCCACGGACGCAAGCCCTGCCGCGTCGCATCCAGGCCAGCCGCCAGTGGATCTGCTGCGTGCTGTCCTTCAAGGGGCGCCGGCATCAGGTCTGGGGTCCCGGCTACACCGACCTCTTCTTCTGCGACGAGGTCACTGCCTTCGCCGCTGGCCACCGCCCCTGCATGGAATGCCGGCGGCACGACGCCCTCGCCTATCGCGCAGCACTGGTGAGCGGCCTCGGCCTGACGCAGACGCCGTTCTTCCCGGAGATCGATCGCATTCTCGACGGCGAGCGCCGCGACGGCCGGGGCAAGCGCACGCATCGCCTGTCGGCGGAGAATCTACCGGACGGCGCGATGCTGCTCGCCGAGAACGGAAGGGAATTCCTGGCGCTGCGCGGCGGCTCCGCCCTGCTCTGGGCGCCGGCCGGCTATGCCGCGCGCCGCGACCGTCCGGCGGGAACCGTGACCGTCCTGACGCCTCCGGCCACGCTCGCCGTGTTGAGACAAGGTTATAGGCCCCTCTGGCATCCGAGCGCCGATGCCTTCACGCCGCCACCCGGCACCGGCGGGTAGGAACTTTCACGCCACAGAAGGCGTTGGCACAGCATCATCCTTTCCAAAAAGGGGCTGTCCATGCGTTCGATCATCCTGTGGCTCGTCGGGGTTCCCATCCCGATCATCATCCTGTTGTGGTTCTTCATGAAATAGCCTCGAACGAACCGAGGAACGTGCAGGGCCGGGCCTCGCGCCCGGCCCTTTGCATGATCGTTGCCGCCACGCCTTGGCAGGAATTCGCGCGTCTCCAGCCCTGTCAGCCATCGCAACCGGCGACGAACAGGCCTATATGGCGGCCATGCTCATGTCCTCGACATCCCCGATCATCTCGGTCTCCGGGCTCTCCAAGACCTATGCGACCGGCTTCAGCGCGCTCAAATCCGTCGATCTGGAGATCAGGCGCGGCGAGATCTTCGCCCTGCTCGGCCCCAACGGCGCCGGCAAGACGACGCTGATCAGCATCATCTGCGGGCTGGTGAAGCCCAGCACCGGCACCGTCCTCGCCGACGGCTACGACATCATCCGCGACTATCGCGCCGCCCGCGCGGCCATCGGCCTCGTGCCGCAGGAATTGACCACCGACGCCTTCGAGACGGTCTGGAGCACGGTCAGCTTCAGCCGCGGCCTGTTCGGCAAGCCGAAGGACCCGGCCTTCATCGAGCGGATTCTCAAGGAGCTGTCGCTCTGGGACAAGAAGGACACGCAGATCCGCCGGCTCTCCGGCGGCATGAAGCGGCGCGTGCTCATCGCCAAAGCGCTCGCCCATGAGCCGCGCATCCTCTTCCTCGACGAGCCGACCGCCGGCGTCGATGTCGAGCTCAGGCAGGACATGTGGCAGATGGTGCGCCGGCTCAAGGAATCCGGCGTCACCATCATCCTGACGACGCATTACATCGAGGAGGCGGAGGAGATGGCCGACCGCATCGGCGTCATCTCCAAGGGCGAGATCATCCTCGTCGAGGAAAAGGCGGAGCTGATGCGCAAGCTCGGCAAGAAACAGCTCAGCCTTCAGCTCCAACAGCCGATCGAGGCCGTTCCTGCCACGCTCGCCGCCTTCAATCTCAGCCTGTCGCCCGCCGGCGACGAGCTCGTCTACACCTACGACACCCAGGCCGAGCGAACCGGCATCACCACCTTGCTGCAGGGCCTTGCCGAGGCGGGCATCCGCTTCCGCGACCTCAGCACCAGCCAAAGTTCGCTCGAAGACATCTTCGTCAGCCTGGTGAGGGAGCGCGCATGACCACTGTCACGACGAACCGCGACGCCGAGGCCGGCATGCGCCTCAACTTCCGCGCCATTGCCGCGATCTACCGCTTCGAGATGGCGCGGACATGGCGCACCCCTTCGCAGAGCATCGTCTCGCCGGTGCTCTCGACCGCGCTCTATTTCGTCGTCTTCGGCGGCGCTATCGGCTCGCGCATGCAATCGATCGACGGCGTACCCTATGGCGCCTTCATCGTGCCCGGCCTGATCATGATGTCCCTGCTGACGCAGAGCATCGCCAATGCGTCCTTCGCGATCTATTTCCCGAAATTTACCGGCACGATCTACGAATTGCTCTCCGCCCCCGTCGCCTGGTGGGAGGCGGTGATCGGCTATGTCGGCGCCGCCGCATCGAAATCGATGCTGCTCGGGCTGATCATCCTGCTGACGGCCACCTTCTTCGTGCCGCTGCGCATCGAGCATCCGGCGATGATGCTGCTCTTCCTCGTGCTGACGGCGACGACCTTCAGCCTGTTCGGCTTCATCATCGGCATCTGGGCCGATGGCTTCGAGAAATTGCAGGTCATACCCCTGCTGATCGTGACGCCGCTGGCCTTCCTCGGCGGCTCCTTCTACTCGATCGCGATGCTGCCGCCCTTCTGGCAGAAGGTGACGCTGTTCAACCCGGTGGTCTATCTGATCAGCGGCTTCCGCTGGAGCTTCTACGGCATCGCCGATGTCAGCCTCGGCGTGAGTCTGGGCATGACGCTCTTCTTCCTCGTGCTCTGCATCGGCATCGTCGGCTGGATCTTCAGGACCGGCTACCGGCTCAAGAACTGAGCCGGCAGGGTCTCCTGCACGGTCAAGTGCTGGAGCGCGTCGCCAGCCAGTCCTGACCGCCGCCTTCAGCCCGTCCGATCATGCGATTTTCTTCGACGCGGCCTGTATAGCGCTGCCCGTCCGCCAGGAAGCTGATCTCGCTGCCCGTCATCTTGGCCTCGGAGATCGGCACGGACTTGCCGTTGCGCGTCAGCGTGCCCGACAGCATCTGGAAGCTCTGCGAGAGCCTGAGTTCGCCATCGCCGAGCCGCCATGTGCCGGCGACCTTGGCGGGCACGATCCAGTGATAGGCGCGGCAGAAGCTCGAGCAGTTCTCCGCCAGCACGACGCTCTGGTCCGGCTCCCAATCGTCCATGGTGAAGGTGTTCGAGACGACCCGCGTGCCGGGCTTCATGTCGAGGATGGTCGGCCGGAGCTTGAGGTTGAGTTCAGGCAGCAGGAACAGCGTCAGCACCGTCGCCTGCGAGAAATCGGATTCGAAGATGTCGCCCCGGACGAACCGCGCCCTGTCGGTCACGCCCTCCGCCTCGGCGTTGCGCTGCGACAGCGTCACCATGTCGGGATTGTATTCGATGCCCATGGCTCGCACGCCGCGCTTGGCGGCGGTGATGACGGTGCGCCCGTCGCCCGAGCCGAGATCGATCAGATAGTCGTCCTTCGTCACTTTGGCGATGTTGAGCATGCTGTCGACCAGCGCCTGCTGGGTCGGCACCCAGACGACGTCCTTCCCGGCCTGGCCCGAACGCGGCACGTAGTCGGGAGCGGCGGCCGGATTCTGCGTGGCCTGCACGGGCTGGGCCGAAGCGGCCATGGGCGCGAGCAAGCCGATGGCGCAGGCGGTGGCGAGAATGTGAAGCCTCTTCATCATCTGTCTCCGTTGTCGAAAGCTGGGTTGGAAAGCCTTGGTTGGAGGTCTCGATCGGGCGAGTTCACTCGGCCGCTGCTGGCCTCGCGGCGCCGGGAATGACCTCCCCCTCATCCCCCTGCTTGCGCCGGAACAGCAGGAGCGGCAGGCCCGCGAGCACCACCGCGAGCCCCACCAGCGCGCCGCTGCCGGTATAGGCGAGGCTGGCGTGCAGCATGTAGGCGCAGCCCAGGCAGAACAGGATCGGCGTCAGCGGGTAGAGCGGCACGCGGAACGGCAGATTCCGCCCCGGCTCGCGCCAGCGCAGGATCGGCAGCGCTGCACCAACCAGCAGCAGGAAGGCCCAGAACACCGGCGCGCTGTAGTCGACCATGGATTGGAAGCCGTCCCGGCTGGCCGCGCCGAAACCGATGAGCAGCAGCGCGACGGCGCCTTGCAGCAGGAGCCCGTTCGCCGGGGCGCGGCCGCGCTCGTCCCACTCCCCGACGCGCGGCAGCAAGGTGAGATCCCGCGCCATGGCGAAATAGACCCGCGCGCCGGTAAAGATGGTGGCGTTGAGCGTCGAGAGCGCCGCGACGACGATGGCGAGGCTGACGATCACGGCGCCCGGCTCGCCGGCCACCTGCCGCATCATATCCGCCGCCACCGCCTCCGAAGTCCGCAAACCGTCGAGGCCGAGGATCGCGAGCAAAGCGAGATTGGCGAGCACGTAGATCGCGACGAGGATCGCCGTGCCGATGGCCAGCACGCGCGCCATGTTGCGCGCCGGATTCTCCAATTCGCCCGAAAGATAGGCCGCCTCGTTCCAGCCGCCATAGGTCAGCAGCACGAAGACCATGGCGAGGCCGATGGCCGCCGTCCCGGGCGCAGGGGTAGCCGGCTGCGCCGGAGCATCGCCGCCGAAGAACAGGCCGAGCAGGATGATGGCGGCGAGCGCCCCGACCTCGATGAAGGTCATGACGATCTGCAGTCTCTTGCTCTGCACCGTGCCGATGACGTTGAGCGCCGTCAGCGCCACCACCGAAAGCGCGGCATAGAGCGCCGGCCCCATCGGTCCGATCGGCGCGACCTGCGCAGCATAGTCGCCGAGTACGAAGGCGACCGCCGCGATCGCCCCGGTCTGGATCACGGCGCCGCGCGCCCAGCCGAACAGCATCGCGACGGGGCGGCCATAGGCACGGGCGAGGAAATGATATTCGCCGCCGGCGTGAGGATGCGCGGCGGCGAGCTCGGCATAGCAGAGCGCACCGATCAGCGTCGCCACGCCGCCCATGATCCAGACGCCGATGAAGGCCGCCTCGCTGCCGACATTCGCGGCGACCACGGCCGGCGTCTTGAAGATGCCGATGCCGACGACGATGCCGACCATGATCGTCACGGCATCGAAGACGGACAAGCTCGGCTGCGGCTCGGCCTTGACGGCTGCGGGCATTCCGGTCCCCTCGGCTGATATGAAAAGTCGTACGACGGAAGTCGAAGGGGAGAATGCGGCGGGAATGGCGGTTGTTCCGCTCACAAAGCGGTCGGCAATCCTCACGGAGCCGTGAGCGGCGCAGAAYTCGGCACGCGCCGCCACCGCGCGGCGAGAATGATTGACTTCGCCCGCCTCATCCTGTCTTCAAACCGGCCATGACCGATCTTTCGACCCTTCGGGCCCCGGCGGCCGAGGCGCCGCATGCGCGCCGGCGCACCTTCGCGATCATCTCGCACCCGGACGCGGGCAAGACGACGCTGACCGAGAAGCTGCTCTATTTCGGCGGCGCCATTCAGCTCGCCGGCGAGGTACGCGCCAAGCAGGGCCGCCGCCAGACCTCCTCGGACTGGATGAAGATCGAGCGCCAGCGCGGCATCTCGGTCGTCACCTCGGTGATGACCTTCGAATATGGCGGGCACGTCTTCAACCTGCTCGAYACSCCSGGCCACGAGGACTTCTCSGAAGACACCTACCGCACGCTGACCGCCGTCGACGCCGCCGTCATGGTCATCGACGCCRCCAAGGGCATCGAGGACCGCACCAAGAAGCTGTTCGAGGTCTGCCGGCTGCGCGACATCCCGATCGTCACCTTCATCAACAAGGTCGACCGCGAGACCCGCGATCCCTTCGACCTGATCAACGAGATCGAGACGACGCTGGCGCTCGACGTCGCGCCGATGACCTGGCCGGTCGGCCGCGGCCGCGAATTCGTCGGCACCTACGATCTCAAGGCCAATACCTTCCGCCGCAACCAGAAGGGCGACGAGCGCGCCGAGGACCGCCAGGTCTCCGGCTGGGACGATCCGCTCTTCGACGAATTGCTGCCGCATGGCGCCGCCGAGACCTGGCGCGAGGAGGTCTTCCTCGCCGCCGAGGGCCTGAAGCCCTTCGATCTCCAGGCTTTCCGCGAGGGCCATCTCACGCCGCTCTATTTCGGCGCGGCGCTCCGTGACTACGGCGTGCGCGACCTGATCGATGCGCTCGGCGCCTATGCGCCGAGCCCGCGTGCGCAGCTCGCGGACAAGCGCCCGATCGAGGCGGACGAGCCGAAGATGACCGGCTTCGTCTTCAAGATCCAGGCGAACATGGATCCGAACCACCGCGACCGCATCGCCTTCATGCGCATCTGCTCGGGCAAGCTGTCGCGCGGCATGAAGGCCAAGCTTGTCCGCACCGGCAAGCCGATGCCACTCAACGCGCCGCAATTCTTCTTCGCCCGCGACCGCTCGATCGCGGAAGAAGCCTTTGCCGGCGACATCGTCGGCTTGCCCAATCACGGCACCTTGCGCATCGGCGACACGCTGACCGAGGGCGAGGACATCGTCTTCAAGGGCGTGCCGAGCTTCGCCCCGGAAATCCTGCGCCGCGTCAAATTGAAGGACGCGATGAAGGCCAAGAAGCTGCGCGAGGCGCTGCAGCAGATGGCCGAGGAAGGCGTCGTCCAGCTCTTCCTGCCGCATGACGGCGCCCCTGCCATCGTGGGCGTCGTCGGCGCGCTTCAGCTCGACGTGCTCAAGGAGCGCATGGACGCGGAGTATTCGCTGCCCGTTGATTTCGAGCCCTGCCAGTTCTCGATCGCCCGCTGGGTCTCCTCGGACGACAAGGCGACGCTGCAGAAATTCGTCTCGGCCAAGCCCTCGGCCATGGCCGATGATCTCGACGGCGACCCGGTCTTCATGGCCTCCAGCCAGTTCACGCTGAAATACGATGCCGAGCGCGCGCCCGACATCACCTTCTCGGACGTGAAGGACTACCAGAAGGTCACGAAGGCCTGATCCGGGCTCAGCATCATGCTCGCCCTTGTGGCGAGCATCCACGTCTTGAACACGGCTCTCCGTGGATGGTCGGGACAAGCCCGACCATGACGGCAGAGGAAAGGTCCGACGTCAGCCAGCCCGATTGCCGGACACCACCGCCAGCGCCGCGACGAACCTGTCGAGATCGGCTTCCATGATGTAGGGCGCCGGCGAGATGCGGATCGTGTTGCCCTTGGCGACGCCGCCGCGACGCACCGTCATCACCTTGTGCTGGTCGCGCAGCGCCGCGACGATTGCGTTGGTGTCGGCGGGCGAGCGCTTGCCGGTCAGCGCGAAGGAGGTGATGCCGGCGACCATGCTCGGATCGTCCGGCGTCTGGATTTCGACGCCCTTGAGCTCGCGCGCCCTGGCGACCCAGTAATTGCGCAGATGGCGGTAGCGCGCTTCCTTGGCCTGCGGCCCGATCTCCCGGTGCAGGGCGAGCGCGGTCGGAACGGTGAGCTGCGCCGCGAAGTTCGGCGTGCCCGTATGCAGGCGCGAGCGGATGTCGTCGGCCTTGAAATCCTCGTCGGCCATATAGGGGTCGATATCGGCGAGACGCTCCCGGGTGATGTAGATCATGCCGACGCCGAGCGGYGCGCCGATCCATTTATGCAGGTTGAAGCCGATGAAATCGACGCCGAGATCCTTGGCCTGGAAGTCGATCTGGCCCCAGCTATGGGCGGCGTCGAGGATGACGTCGGCGCCGCGCGCCTTGGCCATCGCCGCGATCTCCTTCACCGGCATCATCAGGCCGGTGCGGTGGCTGACATGGGTCAGCAGGAGAAGCTTGGTCTTCGGATTCGCTTTCAGGGCAGCGTCATAGGCGTCGAGCACGGCCTGGCGCGTCGCGGGTTCCGGAATGTCGAACTTCGCCACCGCGACGCCGCGCCGGTCCTTGAGCCAGTTCATCGCGTATTGCATCGAGTCGTAGTCGAGATCGGCGTAAAGCACGGTGTCGCCGGGCTTCAGCTTGTTGTAGCCCGAGATCAAGGCTTGCAGCGCCTCGGTCGCGCCGCGCGACAGCGCGATCTCCTCACGCGCGACGCCGAGGAATTCCGCGAGCGGCGCGCGGACATTGTCGAGATCCGCCCCGATCTTGGTCCGGGCATAGACCGTGTTCTCGAAATTCACGAAATCGGTCAGGCGCTTGTATTCCGCCTTCACCGGCTCGGCCATGATGCCCCAATAGCCGTTCTCGAGGTTCACCATGTCGGGCGTGACGCTGTAGAGGCCGCGCACGGCCTGCCAATAGCCCGTATCCGCCCCGAGGTTCGATGTCGGCAGCGCCGGCAGCGAACGCGCGAAAGCCGGAGCCGCCAGCGCGGCGGTCCCGAGGCCGAGCAACAGCGCGCGGCGGCTGGTCTGAGGAACCGGATTCGACATGTTCATGATCTCCTGGGACGGCACGCGCGGGAGGTAGCGCCAAGCTGTCTCAGTGCTGTGACATGTCACGCATCCGCTTTCCGCGAACCGGTCCGGCCCTCAATGTCCCGGCAGCGCGAATCCCAGCGGGACCGCTGTCGTCGACTTCAGCTCCTCCATGGCGAACATCGAGGTCACATCGGAGAGGTCGATGCGCGAGATCAGCTTCTTGTAGAGCGCGTCATAGGCGGCGATGTCGGAGACGCAAGCCTTGAGCAGATAGTCGATCTCCCCGCTCATCCGGTAGAAATCGACGATCTCCGGCAGGTCCTGCACGGCGGAATGGAAGCGTTCCAGCCACTCCATCGAGTGCCGCGCCGTCCTGACCGCGATGAAGAC
>NZ_JBFRDQ010000163.1:0-12422 GCF_052113865.1 Allobosea sp. TAB14
GATGGCAAGCGYCCGATATCCTCGTTCGATTGGCTGGTCGCGCTCATCGTCAAACCCCGCTCGCCGGAACCCACCGGCGCGATGCCGGCGGGCAGGCGTATCAAGCCCACACCATCCCTTTCCGCGCCGGTCTTTCCGAGCCGGCCGGAAGCCGGCAGCAAGGAAGGGGCCAGAACGGATCGGCCTTGTCTTTTGTCAGAGGCTTGCTTGCGCTTTGTTTCCACCGCGCCCGCGTCCTCCGCAGGCGCTTCGGGCGGCTATCGCCCGGTCGCGCCTGTCTTAGGCCGTCGTTTTACGGACGGCGCGCGTACGGTCGGCTTTGGCGTCATTAGCCCGGCCTTTCGTCATGCTCGCCTCCGTTGCGACGGCGCGACCTCAGCCTGGGACGGCTTTTGGTCGGCGCGATGAAAAATGGGACAGCAACACTGTCCTATCGAGACGAATTTGCCAGAATTCCAATCTGCGCACAAGCACCGATTTGAGGCAGAAACGAAATTTTATTGCGATATCCGATTCTCACGAGACATTTCCGGCATGAAAGCCCGACTCCGGCGATACGCTTCTTGTTCTGAGCCTGTCCCGACCGGCACGGCGTGCAAGCCCCCTCCCCGCCTTCGTCGCTTGGCAGAAGCTGGGCCGCCCCATAACCCTTTCCTCCATGAACTTCATCAGCGACAACACCGCCGGCGCCAGCCCCCGCGTCATGGCCGCCCTCGCCGCTGCCAATGGCGGCCCCGCAGCGGGGTATGGCGCGGACGACTGGACGAAGCGCGTCGAGGAGCGCCTCTCAGTGCTGTTCGAGCGGGAGGTCGCCGCCTTCCTGGTCACCACGGGTACCGCGGCCAATGCCCTGGCGCTCGCCAGCGTGGTCAGGCCCTGGGGCGCCGTCATCACCCATGAGGAAAGCCACATCGTCGAGGACGAATGCGGCGCGCCGGAATTCTTCAGCGACGGCGCCAAGCTCATCGATCTCCCCGGCATCGGCGGGAAGCTGACGCCAGAGGCGGTGACGCGGGCTCTGGGCAACCTGAACGAGGGCAGCTTCCACAATGTCCAGGCCCAGGCCCTCTCCGTCACCCAGGCGACGGAATGCGGCACGATCTACACCCCGGCCGAAATCCGCGCCCTGAAAGAGGCCGTCACGGCCCGCAATCTGACGGTCCATATGGACGGAGCGCGCTTCGCCAATGCGCTGGTCACGCTGGGCTGCACGCCGGCCGAGATCACCTGGAAGGCCGGTGTCGACGTGCTCTCCTTCGGCGGCACCAAGAACGGCGCCTGGGCGGTCGAGGCAGTGGTCTTCTTCGACCCCGGCCGCGCGGAGGAGATGAAATGGCGCCGCAAGCGCGCCGGCCAGACCCTGTCGAAGGGCCGCTTCCTCGGCGCGCAGTTCGAGGCCCTGCTGGCCGACGACCATTGGCTCGATCTCGCCCGCCACGCCAATGCGCAGGCGAAGCGTCTTGCGGATGCGGTCGGCAACGGTGGCGAGGCGCGCCTCGCCTGGCCCTGCCAGGCCAACGAGGTTTTCCTGATCCTGCCTCCCGCCACACAGGAACGGCTGACGGCGGCTGAGGTGCGCTACCATTCCTGGCCCGGCCGCTCGCTCGCCCCCGACAATGCCTTGCAGGACGGTGAGATCGTCGGCCGCTTCGTCATGTCCTTCGCGACCGATCCCGGCGAGGTCGGCCGGCTGATCGCGGCGATCTCCGACTGACACAGGGATTTTTCGGCCCGGTCCGGCCCCATGCCTGCCGCAATCGCTAAGGAAGACTGAAAGGCGCGACACCTCGTTAAGGAAGATGGCATGGCACAACGTTCGACCGCGTCGAGGCACATCGGCCTGATGGGTCTGGCCGTGGCCGGTGCACTCGCCGGCTCGGCGGGAGGCGCCGCCGCCCAGTTTTATTATTACGAAGAGCCGGCGCCCTATCCGCCAGCCTATGTCTATGGCTACGGATATGGCTACCGTTCCGCGCCCCGCATCGCCGAGCCGGTGACGGCCTACGACATCCGCCGCATCGCCRCCGAGAATTACGGCTTCGTCCGGATCGACCGCCTCTATCGGAGCGAGGACGCCTATGTCGTCGACGGCATGCGGGCGAACGGCCAGCGGCAGCGGCTGATCCTCGATGCCTTCGCCGGCAACCTGATCCGCCGCGTGCCGCTGCGCAACGGCCAGGCCGACCTGGGGCCGAATATCGCCCGCGTCGACCCACGCGAGGAGCGCGAGCCGCCGCGACCGCGACTCGTGCCGAAGCCGCCGCAGCGCCCGGCCGAATTGAGGCCCCCGGCCGAGGCGAGCGCCCCCGCGACCATCGTTCCACCCGCGCCGGCCGCCCCGCCCGCGCCGGAGCAGGCGCCGACCCCACCCGCACCGCAGCCCCCGGTCGAGGCCAGCGCGCCGGCGACGCAGACGCCGCCCCCGGCCGCCGCCCCCGCCGAGCCTTCGCCCGGCCCGGTCAACCCGGACAACGGCACCGAAAAGCCCAAGCTGGTGAATCCGCAGGATGTGCGCGGCACCGACACGGCCGAACGCCAGCCGCCGCTCTCAGCGCCACCGCCGGCCTCCGCCGAGGCCGCCGTACCGCTGGCTCCGGTGCAGGGACAGGATACCGGCACGGCCAACCCCAAGCCTGAAACGCCGATCGCACCGGTCACGCCGCTGCAGTGACTTTTGGGGGCTCGCGACGTCCGCGAAGTCCCCAGCCGGTCAACGGGACGCCGGCTCCACCCTCGTCATGCTCGCCCTTGTGGCGAGCATCCATGTCTTGGACACCGCCCTCGATCAGGGAAGACGGGGATGGCCGGCACAAGGCCGACCATGACGGCTGTGTTTCCGCAGCCAAACGAAAAGGGCTCCCGTCACCGGGAGCCCTCGCTCTTCAAACCGTGGGGCGTGAGGAATTACGCCGCCTTGGCGGTCCCGACCCTGGCCTCGATGACCTTGGCCGAACCGGCGCCGATCGGAATCTGGCGCGGCTTCTTGGCCTCGGGGATTTCGCGCACGAGGTCGATATGGAGCAGGCCGTTCTCGAGGCTGGCGCCCGTCACCTGCACATAGTCGGCAAGCTGGAAGCGACGCTCGAAGGCGCGTGCGGCGATGCCCTGATGCAGGACCTCGCGCTTCTCGGCCGTGTCGGAGGCCTGCTTCTCGCCCTTGACGGTCAGCGCGTTTTCCTTGCTCTCGATCGAGAGGTCGGCCTCGCCGAAGCCCGCGACCGCGATGGTGATGCGKTAGGCGTTCTCGGCGGTACGCTCGATATTGTAGGGCGGATAGCTCGGGGCCGAATCATTGCTGGTCGCCTGGTCGAGAATCGAGAACAGGCGGTCGAAGCCGACGGTCGAGCGGTAGAGGGGGGAGAGATCGAAATGACGCATGATGTGTCCTCCGGAAAGCGACATTCATCGCAGCCCGCCTCGCCTGAGCGCGGGCCCTGTTGGGTTTCACGCAGCCGGTTCCGGCCTGCGCAGAAGTGATCTGGGGAAGCGTTTTCGGCTTTTCAAGAGCCTCGCGCCAAGGGCATAAACGGGGCCTGACGAAGCCCGATACGAGTTCGCGTGGCCGGCAGGCGGCGTGAGCTCAGGTCGCCTTGCGTCCCACCGGACGCGATGACGGCGATCGATCTAATCGTGATGACATCGGATTTTTTCGAAGGGTGATGTCCACTTTTCGGTCCGGCGTCATTGCCCGGAGCAGCAATGGCCGAGGCCGCCTTTTTCGCCGATCCCGACTATCCCGTCCCGGGCCATGGCAAAGTCTGGCTGGCGACGACGCGCGACGGCGCCGCCCTGCGCCTCGCCAGTTGGCACCCGACCGTGAAGCCGGTGCGCGGCACGATCGTCCTCGTCCAGGGCCGGGCCGAATTCATCGAGCGTTACAGCGAGACGATCGCCGAATTGCGCCGGCGCGGCTTCCATGTCCTCGCCTTCGACTGGCGTGGCCAGGGCGGCTCGCAGCGCTTCGTCCGCCGCGAGCGCAAGGGCCATGTCGGCCGGCTGAAGCATTACGAGGCCGACCTCGCCCTGGCGATGGCGGAGATGCAGGCGAAATTCCCGCCGCCCTATTTCGTCCTGGCCCATTCGATGGGCGCCGCGCTCTGCCTCGATGCCGCCCGTCACGGCGCGCTGCCGGTCTCGCGCATGGTCGCGCTCGCCCCCATGCTCGGCCTCACCATGGTGAAGAACCCTGCCGGGGCGAGCCGCCTCGCCAGCATCCTGTACTGGCTCGGCTTCGGCCGCGCCTTCGTCCCCGGCGGCGGCGACACCGCCATTGCGACGAAACCCTTCGCGGGCAACCGGCTGACAAGCGACCCGGTTCGCTATGCCCGCAACAGCAGGCTGTCGGCGCAGGCGCGCCATCTCAGCATCGGCGACCCGACCATCGCCTGGGTCCGCAACGCCTTCCGGCTAATGGCGCGGCTCAACGCCCCCTCGGCCGCGCTCGACGTCAAGGTGCCGACCCTGATCATCGCCGCCGGACAGGACCCCGTCGTCTCGACGCCGGCGATCGAACGCTTCGCGGCCCGCCTCAAGACCGGTTCGGCGCTGGTCTTCCCCGAGGCGCGCCACGAGATCCTGATGGAGAACGATGCGATCCGCGCCCGGTTCTGGGCCGCCTTCGACGCCTTCATCCCCGGCCAGGACCAGGCAGAGGCCGCCTCAGCCGGCAAGAAGATCGAGCGCGGCCTCATGCAGCGCCTCGCTGGCGGCGGCGACGATGCGGCCTCCCCCAGCAGCGCTCCCGCCATCCCATGAGGTGACGACGCCGCCGGCGCCCTCGATGACCGGGATCAGCGCGACGATGTCATAGGGCTTCAGGCCGCTCTCGATCACCAGATCGACATGGCCGGCCGCAAGCATGCAATAGGCGTAGCAGTCGCAGCCATAGCGCGAGAGCCGCACCGCGCGCTCGACGCGCTGGAAGGCTTGCGCCTCCTCGCCCTGGAACAGCGCGGGCGAGGTCGTCATCAGCGTCGCCGCCGCAAGGTCCGGCACCTGCCGCGTCCTGAGCCGCCGCGGCCCGCCGGGGCCCTCATAGCGCGCCTCGCGCCCGTCGCCGGAGTAGCGCTCGCCCGTGAAGGGCTGGTGCATCATGCCATAGACCGGCACGCCCTTGCGCGTCAGCCCGATCAGCGTGCCCCAAACCGGAATGCCTGAGATGAAGGCCCGCGTGCCGTCGATCGGGTCGAGCACCCAGACATAGTCCGCATCGGTGTTCTCGCTGCCGAACTCCTCGCCGAGCAGGCCATGCTCCGGGAAATGCTGGCCGATGAGGCGGCGCATGACCGTCTCGCCGGCGCGGTCGGCCTCGGTGACCGGGTCGAACACGCCCCCGCCCGACTTGTCCTCGGTCGTATGATGCGCCCGGAAGAACGGCAGGATCGCCTGGCCCGACTGCGTCGCCAGATCCGCCACGAAGGCACCGAAATCGACCGCACTCATCGCGACGTCCCTTGCTGGATTATTGTGCTCTGCAACATAACCTTGCCCATAGTCCGATCCCGGCGAGATCGCAGCCCTCTGCCAAATGTCATAGATCGTTTTGTTTGCAACGATTTTCGGGGTCAACCATGCATTCAACGCATGGCTGCTTTGATATCCGACAAATCCGCTTGCGTTTTTGCGCCGCACAGTCTTATTGTGCATCTGCGAAGGGGAGATCGCTTCAAACCTTCGCTTGCCCTCCTTGGGCGTTTCCTCCCTAGACTTGGGCCGCCACGCAAGTGTGCGGCCCTTTTTTCTTGGCTGGCCGATGTCGCGTCGCGGCCACGGGGGCGGCTACTCGGCCGCCTCGCGCCAWTCGTCGAGCCAGCCGCTCCAGCGGGCGAAGCAATCGGCAAGCGCGCGGGATATGGCGTCGCGCAAGGTCTCGAAGCCGTCATGCGGCTCGAGCGTCGCCTCGTTCATGTAGAGCGCACGGTTGACCTCGATCTGCAGCGCATGCACACCGGCAGCGGGGGCGCCGTAATGCTCCGTGATGAAGCCGCCGGCATAGGGCCGGTTGCGCGTGACGCTCAGGCCCAGCCGGGCGAAAGCCTCCTCCGCGATGTCGATGATGTAGCCGGCCGCGCTGGTGCCGAATCGGTCGCCCAGGATGATGTCCGATTTCGCCGACCCCTCGCGGTCGAGCCCGGCCGAAGGCATCGAATGGGCATCGACCAGGATGCAGGTGCCGAACGCCCCTTGCGTCCGCTGCACCAGCCCGCGGAGTCCGGCGTGATAGGGGCGATAGAGCGCGTCGATCCGGGCGAGGCCCTCCGCGATCGGGATGCGCCCGAAATAGATCTCCTGCGCATCGCCGACGATTCGCGGAATCGTGCCGAGCCCGCCGGCGACCCGCATCGAGCGCGTATTGGCAAAGGGCGGCACCCGTCCGTCGAACATCCGCGGATCAAGCTCGTAGGGCTCGCGGTTCACGTCGAGATAGGCGCGGGGAAATTCCGCGACGAGCAGCGGAGCTCCCAGCGCGACGCTCTGCGCGAACAGCCGGTCGACGAAAGCGTCCTCGGAGCGCCTGAGCCCCTTGAGCGGCAAGCGCGCCTGCTCGACGAAGCCCGGCGGATAACGCCGCCCGGCATGGGGCACATCGACGACCACAGGCACCACCTGCAGCGCCGGCTGGTACAGGCTGTAGGGACGGTCGATCTCGCCGACGACATCGTCGGGCGCGGGCGGAAACGGGGCAGAGGAAAAGCTCATTTCACCTGACTGAAGCACACAAACCGAACGGGTTGAAGCGGCGCCGAAAGGGTGGCTGTCGTGCAACAGTGGATTCACGCGTTGTTTACCACGATCTGGCCTTATAAGAGGGCATGGTTCCAACGAAGCGGCGGGGTCGCTACCCAGCCGCATCGGCCCCGACGGCGGCGCGGGCGCCAGACGCATTGAAACGGACGCGGCATCGCCCGGGCAGCGCCGGGAGAGACCGGCCTCGGGGACGGACAGAACAGGCCCATGACGAAGATTTTGCTCGCGGAAGACGACAACGATATGCGTCGCTTCCTGGTCAAGGCCCTGCAGAATGCAGGCTATGACGTCGCCTCCTTCGATAACGGCCTGTCGGCCTATAATCGTCTGCGCGAGGAACCCTTCGAGCTCCTGCTGACGGACATCGTCATGCCGGAGATGGACGGCATCGAGCTGGCGCGCCGCGCCACCGAGCTCGACCCCGACATCAAGGTGATGTTCATCACCGGCTTCGCCGCCGTGGCGCTCAACCCCGATTCGCAGACGCCGAAGGATGCGAAGGTGCTCTCCAAGCCCTTCCACCTGCGCGAGCTCGTCAACGAAGTCGAGAAATTGCTGGCCGCCTGAAGCCTGTTCGGCACCCTGCAACGGGGTGTCGGATGGCCTGTGAGAATTTATGCGGCAAACGCCTTGCAAGCAGCGAGGCGAGCCGCTATAGCCCCCTCACCTCGCAGCGTGACTGCGGCCGCAAGGCCCGGACACGCTTCTGAAAGTCGCCAAGGGCGGCTGACGGGCGCGTAGCTCAGCGGGAGAGCACTACGTTGACATCGTAGGGGTCACAGGTTCGATCCCTGTCGCGCCCACCATTTTCGAACCCTGCAAGACTCAGCTCTTGCAGGGTTTTTTCTTGCCTCGACGCGATGGCGACCGCACCACCGGACGAGGACTCGGCCTCATCTGCGAACACCATGGGGACTGCCCCGCCGCCCCGGAAACGCGGCCAGCCTGGGCACCGTCTCCCCACTGACAGGAGCTGGCAGGAACGCGCGGCCGCAAGGTTGACATCGGCGCGATCATTACGTTGATATCAACGAAGAAGAAACCGCCGACCGGCTAGGGCAACCGTTCTCCGCGCCCGCCTGGAAGGAATCGGACCGTGTCCACGATGCTGCACGTCCTGATGTTCCGGGGCGGCCACGCGGAAGACGCGGCGCCCCTTTGCGCCTCGCTCTTCGACGACGGCGGGGATCGTCGAGGTGACGCGCCGGCCGACAGGCGAGCCCGGTGCGGAAGGCGCCATCGATCTCGCCTGATGCGCGCCGAAGCCCGATCACAAAGGAGACGACCATGAAGATCGTGACCAGCCTGAGCTTCCGCGGCCAGTGCCGCGAGGCATTTGAATTCTACGCCAAGGTCTTGGGCGGCAAGATCACCGCCGCCATTCCCTATGCCGACGCGCCTCCCGGCATGCCGATCAGCGACGAGAAGTACAAGAGCTGGCTGATGCATTGCTGGCTGGAGGTCGGCGATCAGGCCCTGATGGGCGCCGACATGGATGTCGGCTGGGCCTCCAACATCGACAAGCCCAAGAACGGCTTCGACGTCACCTTGCACGGCACCGACAAGGCGCAGAGCCAGCGCTGGTTCGAGCAGCTCTCGGAAGGCGGCAAGGTGGGCATGCCGTTCGCCGAGACCTTCTGGTCGCCCGGCTTCGGCTCGCTCGTCGACAAGTTCGGCATCCCCTGGATGGTCAACACCCTGCCCTCGGCCGATTGGCGGCCGCCGCAGAGCTGATCCGCCCCGAAACACCGGTTGAAGGATATGGATGCCGGCGCCGGCGCATCCCGGAGAATGTCATGAACCATCCCTATCGCTGGGTGATCGTCGCTGCGGGTGCCTTGCTGGGCTGCGCCGCCGTCGGGGCCATGTTCTCGCTGCCGGTCTTCCTGCGGCCGATGTCGCAGGACACCGGCTGGTCGGTCACCGGCATATCGACGGCGATGACGATCGGCTTTCTCGCCATGGCGGGCGCCAGCATGGTCTGGGGCAACCTCTCCGACCGGTTCGGGCCACGCCCGGTGGTGCTGACGGGATCGATCGTGCTGACATCGAGCCTCGCGCTCGCCAGCCGGGCGCAGTCGCTGGTCGAGTTCCAGCTCCTGTTCGGTCTCCTGGTCGGCGGCGCGACGGCCGCCGTCTTCGCGCCGATGATGGCCTGCGTCACTGGCTGGTTCGAGACGCAGCGCGCGCTTGCCGTCTCACTCGTCTCCGCCGGCATGGGCATGGCGCCGATGACCATGGCGCCGCTCGCGGCCTGGCTGGTGACCATCCATGACTGGCGCGACGCCATGCTGATCATCGCAGGCATTGCGGCGGCGCTGATGATCCCGGCCGCGCTCCTCGTGCGCCGCCCGCCCGCGCTCGATCACGCCGAGGCCGGGACGACGACGGAAGGGCCGCAAGAAGGGATGACGGTCCGGCAGGCCGTCCGCTCGCCGCAATTCATCACGCTGATGCTGGCGAACTTCTTCTGCTGTGCCACCCATTCCGGCCCGATCTTCCACACGGTCAGCTATGCCGTGACCTGCGGCATCCCGATGATCGCGGCGGTCTCGATCTACAGCGTCGAGGGGCTGGCCGGCATGTTCGGCCGCATCGGCTTTGGTGTCGCGGGCGACCGCTTCGGCGCCCAGCGCGCCGCCTCCTGGGCCCTGGGGCTGGCGGCGATGCTGGTCCTGATGACCTTCCGGCCGTTCGCCGGCAGGCAGCGGGACATGGCACCGGCATGACAGCGCGCCCAGCCGATCCGGCGCCTGCCCGCGCGGGGTCGGTGCCCGGCGCGGGATCGTCGCTTCGAGGGCGGATGCCCCCGGCTCGCAGCACTACTGCTGCCCAATCCGCAGGAGATTGAGATAACGCTCCCTGTCGCCGGGCGACATGCTGGCCGGCAGGGGCGGAAGCTGGAAGCTCCAGGTCTCGGTGAGCGTGCGCCCATCCGCCTCCAGCGCGGCCCGCAGCTCGGACACCTTGGTGGAGTCCTTGACCTTGATCCGGTAGGTCAGGCGCCAGCCCTGGATGGCCGGGTTGGGCTGGAGCAGCGTGCCCACCACCTCGACATTGTCGTTGGCGCTGACGAGCGCCGTGACCGGCGCACCCTGAGGCAGGTCGCGCAGCCGCTCCCCCTTGAAATCGACGAGGAAGGCAAGCGTGCCGTCGCCGGCGCGGATCAGGTTGGACTGATAGATTTCGCCCGTGGCACGCAGCGTCTGCAGCACATGGGCCGGGCCGTCCTTCATGATGGCCGGCTCATCCATGGTCCAGTGCATGCGGTAGTCGAACTGCATCGGCTGGCCGGGGGGCGGAAGCGTGTCCGGCGCCCAGAAGGCGACGATGTTGTCGTTGGTCTCGTCCGCTGTCGGAATCTCGACGAGGCGGACCGAGCCCTTGCCCCAGTCGTTCATCGGCTCGATCCAGGCGCTCGGGCGCAAATCGTAACGGTCCTTGAGATCCTCGTAGCGCGAGAACGAGCGGCCGCGCTGGAGCAGGCCGAAGCCTTTCGGATTCTCGGCCGCGAAGCTGCTGAGCGCGACCATCGGCGGATTGTTGAGCGGGCGCCAGATCCATTCGCCATTGCCGGCATGAATCGCGAGCCCGTTGGAATCATGGATCGCGGGGCGGAAATTATAGACCGGCGACGGCTGGTTGGGGCCGTACAGGAACATGCTGGTGAGCRGTGCGACGCCGAACAGGGCCGGCTTCCCGCCGGGGCGCTGGAAGACGCGCGCCTTGACGGCGAGCACCGCGTCAGAACCGGGCGTCAGGGTGAATTCATAGGCGCCGGTCGCACGCGGGGAATCGAGCAGGGCATAGAAGGTCAGCGACGTGTCCAGCGCCGCCGGGCGGCGGATCCAGAATTCGCGGAAGGCGGGGAACTCCTCCGGAATCGACAGGCCGGTGTCGATGCCGAGCCCGCGCCCGGACAGCCCATAGATCTGGCCCTTGCCGATGACGCGGAAATAGCTCGCGCCCAGCACGCTCATGATCTCGTCGTTCTTGCCGGGCTCGTTGACCGGAAACAACACCCGGAACCCGGCCCAGCCGAGCTTGCTGGTCTGCTCGCGGTCGAAATGCAGGTCGCCGAAATCGAAGCGGCCGGGATCGTAGGGGATCTCCTTCACGGCGCCGTCGACGATCTCGTTGATCCTGACCGGCGTGTTGAACTGCATGCCCTGGTGGTAGAAGGACAGCTTGAACGGCGTGTCCAGCTCGGACCAGGCGAAGCGATCGCGCCGGGGCTGCATCTTCTGGTAGTCGAAGAACTGCATCTTGCTGAAGACGTCTGGCAGGTTGCTGACCGGCGCGGCATAGGGCGCCGCCGCCAGCGCCTTCGCCCGCGCCACCACCTCGCCCAGCCCGAAGGCCGGGCGTTCCTGCGCCATCGCGGAGGCGCAGAAGGCGAGCGTGCCGGCCACCAGCCAGCCCAGAGCCACCTGCAGCCTTGCAAGGCCGGGCCTCCGCCGGGAAGGCTTGAATCCGAACGAAGCCTGGGTGGACCGGATCGAGAAACGTCGGGTCGGATCGCAGGGTGCGGCCGCGGGACGGGTCGACAAGTTCACAGAAGCTCCCTTACATAACGAATGGCAGGACGTGCGCCGGTCCTGCACTGGCAGAGGCGCGTCCGAGCACACATGYCCATCGTGGGGACAAGGGTCAAGGAATGAGCGCCGACCAATTCGACCCGCGCCCGCGCCTCCCCCGCCAACCTCGATCGAAGTGAACGAACACAGCATGGACAATCAGAACAGTGTGCCAGTCGCCGACCGGCGAGGGGATGGTTCCCGCATGGAGGAGAGCAGGAACGGCCTGTCCCGGCGGCAGGCGCTCGGAGCCATCTCATGGGCCGCGCTGGCGGTGGGAATGACCGCGAATCCCGCACTGGCAACGCCGAAACGGGCCGGAAAGCCCTCTGACGCCGCCAAGAAGGCGTTCGTCGACGACCTCATCAAACGCATGACCGTCGACGAGAAGATCGGCCAGCTCCGCCTGATCAGCATCGGCCCCGAAATGCCGCATGCCAAGCTGATGGACGAGGTCGCGGCCGGGCGTATCGCAGGCTCCTTCAACACCGTCATCCGGCGCGACAATCGGCCGCTGCAGGAGGCCGCCGTCAAGCGCAGCCGCCTCAAGATTCCGCTGTTCTTCGCCTATGACGTGGTCCACGGCCACCGCACCACCTTCCCCATCCCGCTCGGGCTGGCGTCGAGCTTCGACATGGCCGTGATCGAACGGATGGCCCGCGTCTCGGCCGTCGAGGCCTGCAATGACGGCGTCGACATGACCTTCGCGCCGATGGTCGATATCGGCCACGACCCGCGCTGGGGCCGCACCTCCGAAGGCTTCGGCGAGGACCCCTATCTCGTCTCGGAATGCGCCCGCGCCAGCGTGCGCGGCTTCCAGGGCACCTCGCCCGACAAGCCCGACACCATCATGGCGGCGGTCAAGCATTTCGCCCTTTACGGCGCGGTCGAGGGCGGGCGCGACTACAACACG
This sequence comes from Allobosea sp. TAB14, assembly GCF_052113865.1. Taxonomy (NCBI): domain Bacteria; kingdom Pseudomonadati; phylum Pseudomonadota; class Alphaproteobacteria; order Hyphomicrobiales; family Alloboseaceae; genus Allobosea; species Allobosea sp. TAB14. Next base: position 12,238 of record NZ_JBFRDQ010000163.1, read on the forward strand.
GTCGATATGAGCCCGCTGCGGATGCGCCAGACCTATCTGCCGCCCTACAAGGCTGCGATCGATGCCGGCGCCGGCGGCGTCATGGTCGCGCTCAACTCCATCAACGGCGTCCCCGCGACCTCCAATACCTGGCTGCTGCAAGATCTCCTGCGCAAGGAATGGGGCTTCAAGGGCGTCACCGTCAG
>NZ_JBFRDQ010000164.1:0-9354 GCF_052113865.1 Allobosea sp. TAB14
GACGATCACCATGATCAGCAGGTTCGAGATCATCACCACGTCGATCAGTCCCAGCACGACCAGCATGATCTGCTGCTCGCTGAAGTCGAAGGCGTGGGTGACGAGGTGCCAGAGCTCCTTGAGGAACAGGAAGACGTAGACGCACTGGGCCACGATGAGGCCGATATAGAGCGGCAGCTGCAGCCAGCGGGAGCTGAAGATCAGCGCCGGCAGGGGCTTCATCGCGCCAGGCGGGGCGGAACGGGAGGGCGAGCTGCCGGTCTGGGCCATGGTAGGGTCCTGATCCTTCGAATGCATGAGGAGGTTTCTGTGAGGCGAAGCGCTAGATGGCGAGGAAAACCCGTCGACGCAAGACGCCGGATGAGGCTCCGAGCCTCAACAGCCACAATGTTGTGACGGCGCATTTACGCCGGGATTGCGGACTAGTCTTTCCGCCGGCTCGATAAATCGCTACAATCACGCCCAATCGGGGGGACATGCGAAGTTCCACTCGCACGGGACAGTAAAGGAGTTTCGCCATGATCAGGACGTTTGCCGTCGCCGCCGCCCTCGCCGGCTGCGCCGCTCTCGCTGCTCCCGCCACCGCGGCGCCGCTGGCGCCGGCCTCTGCCGCGGTCGCCTCGGCCAAGGCGGATGCCGGCCTGCTCCAGACCGTGCAATGGCGCCGCTACGGCTATTACGGCCCCCGCTATTACGGTGGCTACCGCCGCGGTCCGGCCATCGGCGCCGGCATCGCCGCCGGTGTCATTGGCGGTGCTCTGGCGGCCGGTGCGCTGGCCGCGCCTCCGCCGCCGCCAGTTTATTACGAGCCGGCCCCGGTCTATGTCGCGCCGCCGGTGGTCTATGCTCCGCCCGTTCCGCGTGCCTATGGCTACAGCGTCGAGGACACCGACGCGGTCGCCTACTGCTCGCGCCGCTTCCGGTCCTACAATCCCGAGACCGGAACCTATATCGCCTCGGGCGGTGTCGTCCGCGCCTGCCCCTGACAGGGCCCGACAGCCCGACCGGCAATCAATGGCTCCCCGCAGCGATGCGGGGAGTTTTTGTTTGCGGTGGAAAGCGACTTGCCATCGCGATTGCGATTCCGCTTATCTGCGGCCTGCCTGATACCGGAGCATCTCGTGCGCATCGCCACCTGGAACGTGAACTCGGTCCGCCAGCGGCTCGGCCATCTGCTCGATTTCCTGAAGGAGGCCGAGCCGGACGCGCTCTGCCTGCAGGAGATCAAATGCCTCGATGCCGATTTCCCGCGCGCCGAGATCGAGGCGGCCGGCTGGCAGGTCGAGACGCACGGGCAGAAGACCTTCAATGGCGTCGCGATCCTCAGCCGCAGCAAGCTCGAGGATGTGCGCCGCGGCCTGCCCGGCGACGAGGGCGACGAGCAGGCGCGCTATCTCGAAGGCGTGCTGCCGCTAGGCAACGGCGTGGTGCGGCTGGCCTCGATCTACCTGCCCAACGGCAACCCGSCGAACACCGAGAAATATCCCTACAAGCTCGGCTGGATGAAGCGGCTCACGGCGCATGCCGAAATGCTGCTGGAGCACGAGGAGCCGCTGGTGCTGGCCGGCGATTACAACGTCATCCCCGAGCCCCGTGACGCACGCGACCCCGCGGCCTGGGTCAGCGATGCGCTGTTCCTGCCCCCGACACGGGCCGCCTTCCGGGAGCTTCTCAATCTGGGCCTGACCGAAGCCTTGCGCAGCACCACCGAGGCCGGGGGGCTCTACACCTTCTGGGATTATCAGGGCGGCGCCTGGCAGCGGAACAACGGCATCCGCATCGACCATCTGCTGCTGTCGCCGCAGGCGGCCGACAGGCTCGCCGGCGTGAAGATCGCCAAGCATGTCCGCGGCTGGGAGAAGCCGTCGGACCATGTGCCGGTGATGATCGAGTTGAATTAAGAGGCTCTAAGGCCGGCCGGCGCCGCGGCTCGGGCTGGCGCCGGTTGCGACCTGCTGGCGCTCCACCAAAGCAAGGGCGGCCGTACGGTCTGCCGGCGACGCCGACGCGAAGGCGGCATCGTTGCGCTCGAGGATCCAGGCCTCGCGCGCCGGATCGGCGCTCTCGCGGGCCAGCGCGAGCCACATCAGGCCGAGCACGGGCTGGCGCGGCACGCCCTCGCCGCCACGCAGCAGCATCTCGCCGAAGGCGGCGCGGGCCGGCGCATGGCCCTTCTCGGCAGCGAGCTTCATCCAGCGCGCCGCCTGACGCGGATCGCGGGCGGTGCCCTGCCCCTTCATATAGAGCCGCGCCAGATTGTACTGGCCGTCCGGGTCGCCGAAATAGGAAGCGGCGTAGTTGAACATGTCGAAGGCACGGTCGGGATTGGGCTTCACATAGCTGCCCTTGATCCCGTCGATGAAATAGCTGCCGAGCGCCACGAAGGCGCTGCCGACCATGCGGCCGTCCGCCGTGCCGGGAATGGCGTCGGCATTTTCATCCGCGATCTTCGAGAAATATTCGAAGGCCTTGAGATCGTTGGTCGGGACGCCTTCGCCGCCGGCATACATCCGGCCGAGCTTGTACTGCGCGGTGAGATGCCCCTGCGAGGCGGCGTATTCGAGTGCGCGGACGGCTCCGACCTGATCCCCGGCGGAGGAATCGCGCATCCAGGCGCGCAGCGCGTCGCGCGCGCTGTTGAAGGGGACGAGCGGCAGGGCTGAATGCGCCATCGGCGTGTTCGGAGCCGGCGCGATCGTGGCCGTGTCGGGCGAGGTCGGGCGCGAGGAATCGGGTTCCGGGAGAGCGATTCCGGGAATCGGCCTCGGCGGCAGCATGGGCTGCCCATTGGCATAGTCCTGTGCCCGGGCGACCTGGGGGCCGCCGAGCATCAGCAACATGCAAGCTATGGTGACGTCAGATATCCGCATAGCAATGGGTTTCGGCCGCCCCTCCTGGGTGGGTGACGGCGCCGCCTTTGGCGGAGCCGACCGTCTGCGCGTATTTCCACAGCGCGCCGGAATTGTAGTCGGTCTTCCGCGGTTTCCAGTCCTTACGACGCTCCTCAAGTTCGGCATCAGAAAGGCGGACTGCGAGCTTTCCTGTGATGGCGTCGAGTTCGATGATGTCGCCGTCGCGGATCAGGCCGATCGGGCCGCCGACGGCGGCTTCAGGCCCGACATGGCCGACGCAGAAACCGCGGGTCGCGCCCGAGAAACGCCCGTCGGTGATGAGGGCTACCTTGTCGCCCATGCCCTGGCCGTAGAGCGCCGCGGTGGTCGACAGCATCTCGCGCATGCCGGGGCCGCCCTTGGGGCCCTCATAGCGGATGACGAGGACGTCGCCGACATTATAGGTCCGGTTCCTGACCGCCTCGAAGGCATCCTCCTCGCGGTCGAAGCAGCGCGCCGGGCCGGTGAAGACGAGCTGGTCCTCCGGCATGCCGGCGATCTTCACGATGGCGCCCTCGGGCGCGAGATTGCCCCGCAGGCCGACGACGCCGCCGGTCACCGTGATCGGCTTGTCGGCGCGGTAGACGACGTCCTGCTGGTCGTTCCACTTCACCGAGGCCATGTTCTCGGCGATGGTGCGGCCGGTCACGGTCATGCAGTCGCCGTGGAGATAGCCGGCGTCGAGCAGGCTCTTCATCACCAGCGGGATGCCGCCGACCTCGAACATGTCCTTGGCGACGTATTTCCCGCCCGGCTTCAGATCGGCGATATAGGGCGTCTTCTTGAAGATCTCGGCGACCTCGAACAGGTCGAAATCGATGCCGCATTCGTGCGCGATCGCCGGCAGGTGCAGCGCGCCATTGGTCGAGCCGCCAGTCGCGGCGACGACCATTGCGGCGTTCTCCAGCGCCTTGCGGGTGACGATGTCGCGCGGGCGGATGTTGCGGGCGATCAGCTCCATCACCATCTCGCCGGCGGTGTAGCAGAAGGTGTCGCGGACATCGTAGGGGGCCGGAGCGCCGCAGCTATAGGGCAGCGCCAGGCCGATCGCCTCGGCGACCGTCGCCATGGTGTTGGCGGTGAACTGGGCGCCGCAAGAGCCGGCCGAGGGGCATGCAGCCTCCTCGAGCTCCTTCAGGTCCTCGTCGGACATCGCGCCGACCGAATGCTTGCCGACGGCCTCGAACACGTCCTGGACGGTCACGGGACGGCCCTTGAAGGTGCCGGGCAGGATCGAGCCGCCATAGATGAAAATCGAGGGGACGTTGAGGCGGACCATCGCCATCATCATGCCGGGCAGCGACTTGTCGCAGCCGGCGAGGCCGACCAGCGCATCGTAGCAATGGCCGCGCATGGTGAGCTCGACCGAGTCGGCGATGACCTCGCGCGAGGCCAGCGACGACTTCATGCCCTGGTGGCCCATGGCGATGCCGTCGGTGACGGTGATCGTGCAGAATTCGCGCGGCGTGCCGCTGGCGGAAGCGACGCCTTTCTTCACGGCCTGGGCCTGGCGCATCAGGGAGATGTTGCAGGGGGCGGCCTCGTTCCAGCAGGAGGCGACGCCGACGAAGGGCTGCGCGATCTGCTTCGCGGTCATGCCCATCGCGTAATAATAGGAGCGGTGCGGGGCCTTGGCCGGGCCGACGCTCACATGGCGGCTCGGCAGCCTCGACTTGTCGAACACACGCGCATCCATCGCCACTCGCCCTGTCCTCCCAGACCAGCCCGGCCGGAAAATGCCACGCCGATCAGGCCGATCGCAACGCCGGCCTCGAAACCCCGATTTCGGCCGGGATATTGCGATCCGCAGCCTCACGAAGTTTCAATTTGTCTATATCTCAAAGACTTAACGTGCCCTTGTGCTGGGCGCTCTTTGTGGCGGCTTCGCGGCGAGCCCGGGCATGGACATGGCGCCGGGAGCGTTCCCGCCACAGTGTTGCAGCGATGACACGAAAAGGCCGATGCGACGGCGGAGCGCCGCGCCTCAGAGTACCATCGGCAGGACGAAGAAGCCGCCGACCACAACCACCAGTAGGGTCAGCGCCGCCAGCGGCAGGTGCTTCTCGATGAAGATGCGGATGTCGTCGCCATAGAAGCGCAGGGCCACCGCGATCATCAGGAAGAAGGTGACGCGGGAGACGACCATGCCGACCGTGAACTTCCACAGGTCGAAATGCAGGAAGCCCGACATGATCGTGACGATCTTGAAGGGGATCGGCGTGAGGCCCTTGGTGACGAGCACCCAGAACCAGTAATCCTGCGAGGTGGCGATGAGATGCGCGGCCTTGTCCTGCAGCCCGTAGATCCCGATCAGCCAGGAACCGAGCGATTCATAGAGCAGCGCGCCGATGGCGTAGCCGAGATAGCCGCCGAGCACGGCGCCCAGCGAGCAGATTCCGGCGTAGAACCAGGCGCGATCCGGCCTGGCGATGCACATCGGCAGGAGCAGCGGCAGGGGCGGCAGCGGGCTGATCGAACTCTCGACGAAGGTCAGCGCAAAGAGCAGCCAGGGAGCGGCCGGGTGCGAGGCGTAGGAAACACACCAGTCATAAGCCCGCTTCAGCATGGGTCCTGATCAGCCGATCCGAATTGCCGCCATATCGCGCATGGCGGAGTTGCGCCATGCGCATCTAAGCGATGTCCAAGGAGAAGGCGAGTCCTCTCTTACGGTAACGTCAATTTGAAGACGCAGCGGTGGCCGGAATGCGGTGGCGGGTCAGGCCAGCCGCGCCAGCGCCTCCGCGATCTTCGTCTTGCGCGCTTCCGCCGCAGCCTTGCGCTCGCGATTCTCCTCGACGATCTCGTCGGGCGCGCGGGCCATGAAATCGGGGTTGCCGAGCTTCTTCTCGACGACCGCGATGTCCTGGTCGAGCTTGGCCAGTTCCTTGGTCAGGCGGGAGCGCTCGGCATCGAGATCGATCAAGCCGGCCAGCGGCAGCGCCGCGACCTCGCCGCGCACGATGATCTGGGCCGACTGCGCCGGAGCCGCCGTTTCGAAAGCGATGTCGGAGACGCGGGCGAGCCGTTCGATCATCGGCCGCCAGCTCTCGATGGTCGCGCGCGTCGCGGCCGAGGCGTTGACGAGGACGAGCGGGGCCTGCGTTCCGGCCGGCACGTTCACTTCGGAGCGGACCGAGCGGATATCCGAGATCAGGTCGACGACGAAGCCGATCTCGGCTTCCGCCGCCGCGTCCTTGAGACCGGAGAGATCCGGCCAGCGCGTGAGGCAGACCAGCGCGTCATCGCCGGCGGCGAGCTTGCGCGGCGCGCCGGCCCCGGCCTTCTGGGCCCAGAGCTCTTCCGTCAGGAAGGGCATGAAGGGATGCAGGAGCTGGCAGATCAGGTCGATGACATAGGCAACGGTCGCCTGCGTCTCGGCCTTCTCGGCGGCATCGACGCCCTCGCCCTGCAACACGGGCTTGGCGAGTTCGAGATACCAGTCGCAGAACTGGTTCCAGACGAAGCGATAGGCCGCGCCCGCCGCCTCGTTGAAGCGGAAGCTCGGGATGCCGGCGGCAATGTCCTCGGCCGCTTGCGCCGCCTCGCTGAGGATCCAGCGGTTAAGCGGCTGCCTGACATTGGCCGGATCGAAGCCGTCCGCCCGCGCGCAGCCGTTGATCTCGGCGAAGCGCGCCGCGTTCCAGATCTTGGTCGCGAAGTTGCGATAGCCCTCGACACGCTGCGTGCTGAGCTTGATGTCGCGCCCCTGAGCCGCCATCGCCGCCAGGGTGAAGCGCAGCGCATCGGCGCCGTACTGGTCGACGAGCACCAGCGGGTCGATGACGTTGCCCTTGGACTTCGACATCTTCGCGCCCTTCTCGTCGCGAACGATGGCGTGGATATAGACGTCGCGGAACGGCACCTCGTCCATGACGTTGAGGCCCATCATCATCATCCGGGCGACCCAGAAGAAGATGATGTCGAAGGCGGTGACGAGCGTCGCCGTCGGGTAATAGTGCTTGAGCTCGGCGGTCTGCTCGGGCCAGCCCAGCGTCGAGAACGGCCAGAGCGCCGAGGAGAACCAGGTATCGAGCACGTCCTCGTCGCGCGTCAGCGCGACGGTGTCGCCGTAATGCGCCATTGCGAGCGTCTGCGCCTCGGCCTCCGACTCGGCGACGAAGACCTCGCCATCCGGCCCGTACCAGGCCGGGATCTGGTGGCCCCACCAGAGCTGGCGCGAGACGCACCAGGGCTCGATGTTCTCCAGCCAGTCGTAGAAGACCTTGGTCCAGTTCTCGGGCGTGAATTTGGTGCGGCCATCCTGGACCGCCTTGATCGAGCGCTCCGCCAACGGCTTGACGTCGACATACCACTGGTCGGTGAGCCAGGGTTCGATCACGACATCCGAGCGGTCGCCATGGGGAACCGTATGGCCGTGCGGCTCGACCTTCGCCAGGAAGCCGCGCTCGGCCATCATCGCGACGACGCGACGGCGGGCGGCGAAGCGGTCGAGCCCGTCAAGCGCCAGCGTCTCGCCGTCCGGCTTGGCGCCGGCCAGGAAATCCTCGTTGCCGGCGAGCAGGATGCGCGCCTCGCCGTCGAGGATGTTGACGACGTCGAGCTGGTGGCGCTTGCCGACCTCGAAATCGTTGAAGTCATGCGCCGGTGTGATCTTGACCGCGCCGGTGCCCTTCTCCGGGTCGGCGTAATCGTCGGGCACGATCGGGATGATGCGGCCGACCAGCGGCAGCACCGCCTTGCGGCCGATCAGATGGCCGATCGTCTCGTTGTCCGGATGCACGGCGATGCCGGTGTCGCCCAGCATCGTCTCCGGGCGCGTCGTCGCGACGGTGATGAAGGTCGAGGCGTCGTCGGCGTCGTAGGTCGCACCTTCGAGCGGGTAGTTGAAATAGTAGAGATGGCCGTTCGGGTCGCGATTCAGCACCTTGTCGAGCTTGGCCGGGTCGAAGGCCTCCTCGCTGCCGCGCTCCCATTTGAACGAGCCGTTCTTCTCGATCTGCAGGACCTCGATGTCGGAGATCGCGGTCTGGAACTTGGGATCCCAGTTCACGAGGCGCTTGGCGCGGTAGATCAGCCCCTGCTTGTGCAGGCTGACGAAGACCTTGAGGACGGCGGCCGACAGACCCTCATCCATGGTGAAGCGCTCGCGCGACCAGTCGCAGGAGGCGCCGAGGCGGCGAAGCTGGTTGACGATCGTGCCGCCCGACTCCTCCTTCCACTTCCAGACCTCGGCGAGGAAGGCCTCGCGGCCCATCGTGCGGCGGTCGGTCTTGTTCTCGGCGGCGAGCTTGCGCTCGACGACCATCTGGGTCGCGATGCCGGCATGGTCGGTGCCTGGCTGCCAGAGCACGTCCTTGCCGCGCAAGCGCTCGAAGCGGCAGAGCACGTCCTGCAGCGTGTTGTTGAGCGCGTGGCCCATATGCAGCGAGCCGGTCACGTTTGGCGGCGGGATCACGATGCAATAGGGCTCCGCGCCAGGCTGAGCTCCCCTGCCCGCCTTGAAGGCTCCGGCCTCGTCCCAGGCCTTGCTGATCCGGGCCTCGACGGCTGCCGGCTCGAAAGTCTTGTCCATCATCGCATCGCTCGAACGCAGAAAGGCCGGGGAACCTGCCCCGGCCGGAAAAATCACGGGCCAAAAGGTCTCGGCCCTTAAGAGCCCATGCACGGGCCGCGCGTCAACGTTTTCGATGATGCGCCGCACCCTGCAAGGCCAGCATGGACCTCAGGCGAGGTTCGACTGCAGGAACCAGAGCGACTTGTCGAGCATGCGGGAATAGGCGGTGAGGATGTCGGCGGAATCGGCATCGCCGGCCTCGTCGCAGGCATCGATCGCCTCGCGCACCTTGTTGCCGGCATCCGCGTAACGCTCGATCAGCGCTTTGAGATGGTCCTGAACCGGGACGATATCCGTCGGATAGGGCTTGAGCGACGTCGCGCCGGCCGTCGTCTGCACGGTTCCGAGCGCGATGCCGCCGAGCTGGGCGATGCGCTCGGCCACGGTGTCGACATGCTCGTCGAGATCAGCACGGAAGCCATCGAGCATCAGATGGACGCCGATGAAGCCCGGCCCCTTCAGATTCCAATGCGCCTGCTTGGTCACGAGTGCCAGATCGATGCCATCGGCAAGGCGCTCGTTGAGCAGCCCCACGACCTTCGCCTTGGTGTTCGATGCCAGCTCGATTCTGCTCGACTTGACGATTTTCGCGGGAGCCGATGTCTTCGCCACCGCCCTGGCGGCAGGCGCTGTCTTGGTTGCGGGATTTTTGCCGGACTTGGCCATGGGTGAGATCCCCTGAGGAAGGAAGCGGGGCCTGCGCCGGGTTGCGCGGCTCGCGCCCCTCCTACGCCTCAGACGATCGGTTGTTCCCGCCCCGCATCGCCGCGATGGCACGGAACCTCCGTCGCGGCGGGCGGTTGCACCCACAAGATCAGCACGGGAAGAGCCTGCCCGCCGCGCCGGGCATCGCTGTCGCCCGCTCAGCGGCACCGCGCAACCGCAAGG
>NZ_JBFRDQ010000165.1:0-9344 GCF_052113865.1 Allobosea sp. TAB14
ACGCGACCCTGTCCTACCGGTGGTGAGGGCTTGAGCGGGAGATCAGCTCCGCAGGGCCTGACGCGCCGCGACAGCTTTCGGGTGGTGGCGGCGGCGGCCGCTCTGGCGCCGCCAGCGGTGGCGTTTGCAGCGGAGACCAGAGAGCCTCGCGCCTGGGTGGCGCCGTCGCGCCTCGTCGTGCTCGATTGGGGGCTCGTCCAGACCGTGCTTGCGCTTGGCCGGGTTCCGGTCGGCGTGCCCGCGCCGGGCTGGTACGATCGCTACGCCGTCACGCCGCGGCTGCAAGCCGGTGTGACCGATGTCGGCCTATTGTTCGCCCCCAATTTTGAACTCATCCAGGAGCTGGCCCCGGACGCGATCCTGGCAACGCCGGCGCTGGCACCGGCCCTGCCATTGCTGAGCCGCATTGCGCCTACGGAGCCTTTCGCGGTGTTCCAGCCCAGCCGCGAGCTGCTTGCCCGCTCGCAGCGCGAGACGGCCCGTCTGGCGGATTTTCTGGGCGTCCCGGCTGCCGCGGCCCAGCTATCACTTGCCCATGATGAAGCCATGCTCCGGGCACGCGCCAGGCTCGCGTCGTATGACGGCAGGCCGATCTACCTCGCGAGCCCGATCGACGACCGCTATGTGACGGTCCATACCGCGAACGGCCTGTTCGACGCGATCCTGACAGCGCTCGGGCTCGTCAACGCCTGGAAGACGGCCTCACCCATTGGGTTCGCGCCGGTTCCACTAGCGCAGCTGACCGAAGCAGGGGCTCGTGTTCTCCTGCTTCGTACACCGCTCTTGGCAGATCCCGGCGCGCGACTGGCCAGAAGCGTCTTCTGGCAAGCACTGCGTTTCGTGCGGGAGGGGCGCATCCGCGTTGTCGAACAGGTGCTAAATAACGGCGGCCTGCCGTCCGCCACCCGCTTTGCAACCCTGCTCGCCGACGCGCTGACAGCGCCGGACGGTGCTTTATGACGGCGAGCCCCGCGCCTGCCCTGCCCCGCCGCGCCATCTTGCTCGTGCTGCTGGCAGCGCCAGCCCTGTTGCTGTTCTGGTTCGATCTCACGCGGCTGGCGCCGCCGGAAGCCTGGCTGCGGATCATTCGCGCACCGGATCGGAATGCGATGGCGGAGCTGTTGTTGCGAGACGCGCTGCTTCCGCGTGCCCTCGTCGCCATGCTGTGCGGCGCGGCCCTGTCGCTGGCCGGCCTCCTCTTCCAGCAGATCCTGCRCAATCCCCTGGCGGAGCCGGCAACGCTGGGCGTTTCTAGTGGAGCCTATTTGGCGATCGCAAGCGCGACCTTCTATGCCCCGACCCTGCTTGCGACGTCGCGCGAGGCCGTTGCCTTCGCCGGCGCCGCTACAGCGGGGACGCTCGTCTTCCTGCTCGGCTGGAGCCGCACGCTCTCACCAGTTCGGCTTGTTCTGGCCGGGCTCGTCGTCAACATCACCTGCGGAGCGGTGGCTACGGCGCTCGCCCTGTTCAACGATCAATCYGTGGCGGGCCTTTATCTATGGGCCAGTGGGAACCTGTCCCAGAGCGGCTGGGAYGGGACGGCCTATCTGCTGCCGCGTTTCTTTGCCGCGATTCTTGCCACGGCCCTGCTGCTGAGGCCRCTGACGCTGCTGGGGCTCGATGAGGGYATTACAGCTGCTCTCGGCCTCTCTCCGGGGCTGGCCCGGTTGGCCGGGCTCGTCGTCGCCATCGCATTAACGGCCTTCGTCGTCAGCGCGGTCGGCAATATCGGCTTCGTCGGTCTCGCGGCGCCGGCCGTCACCAGGCTGGCCGGCGCGCGGCGCCTGCGCGACCAGTTCGTCTGGGCACCGCCTGTCGGGGCGGCGCTGCTCTGGCTGGCGGACGAGCTCGCATCCCGAATCGGGATCGGCGCGCAGCAACTCCCGGCGGGCACGGCGACGGCCCTCATCGGCGTGCCGCTGCTCCTGCTACTTTTGCCGCGGCTGAGCCACTCTGGTGAGTTGCCCCGCGACGGCGCCRGGCGAAATGCGCGCGCCTCCCGTCCTCTGGTTATTCTCGCGACACTCCTTTGCCTGTGCCTGCTTGTCTTYTGCGTCGCAATCAGCTTCGCGCCGGGAGTTCGGGGCTGGCARTGGGCGAGCGGTGCGCAACTCCACGCGCTCYTGCCCTGGCGGTGGCCTCGCGTGGCGGGCGCGCTCTCGGCCGGCGCGATGCTGGCCGGCGCAGGTTGTCTAATCCAGCGCCTGACCGGCAACCCACTCGCCAGCCCCGAGGTCCTCGGCATCGGTGCCGGCGGCATGCTGGCAATGATCGGCGCGCTGCTGCTCGACCTCCCGCTGGATCCGCTCTTTCAGACGGGTGCCTTGTTCGCGGGCGCAGTGGCAACCTTCCTGTTACTCCTGCTGCTTTCCAACCGGTCCCCTATGTCCGCTGCCCGGATGCTGCTGACAGGGATTGCGATCAACACCGCCTTCGCGGTCGTCGTCGCTCTCTTCGTCGGCAGCGGCGACCCGCGCGGACTCGTGCTGCTTCGGCTCGTCTCGGGCTCGATGTCGTTGGTACGCGAGACGATCGCTGCCGCAATGCTCGTCGCGACACCGGTCCTCTTCGTTTCGTTGCTGGCACTGGCTCGCTGGCTTGCGCTGCTGCCGCTCGGCATGCCTACGGCCAAAGCCGTGGGTGTATCGCCGGCAAGCCGCCTGCTGGTGCTGTGCGCGGCTGCCCTGCTGACGGCCTGCGGTACGCTGATCGCGGGCCCGATGAGCTTCGTCGGGCTGATGGCACCGCATATGGCGAGCATGCTCGGGCTGACGCGCCCCGTGCAGCATTTAGCAGGCGCGATGCTGATGGGCGCAGGGCTGCTGATGGCGGCGGACTGGCTGGGGCGTGTCGCACTTTTTCCCAACGAGCTGCCGGCCGGCATCGTAGTGACGCTGCTGGGAAGCCCCTATTTTCTCTGGCTCCTGCGCCGGCAAGGCGTTTGACAGGCGTATGCCATGATGGCGGGATYTTGGAGGCAGTCACAATCAAGGGGCGGRAAATTTCCGGCTAGTAAAGGCCGTCCTCAAGTGCGTGGCTTGCCGGCATCGGCTTGAGTGCGGTCCCCGGCATCGGTCCGGTTGTCGCTGCGGGCGGCCGCGCCCTATCGCCCACCCGTGATCTGACAATGTCGGAGGGGCCGCGCAGCCGAACGGATCCTCCGTTCGACGAGACTTTTGATAGGAGCCACRGCAACGCAAACCAGATCGGCTTCGCTAGAGGGGAGCAACGCCGAAAGTGGATTTTCGGACGCGGCGCACCTCCGCATTTATGATTCGTGCGGACATCAAGCTTCCTCCGGAAAGAGGACACTAGCTTTTTAAAAGGCAATCGAGCACCCAATGCACGCTGCCCTACCTATTTTGGCGCAGGGCGCGCGGCGTTTCTCCGAATGACGCCTTGAAGTCCCGCGAGAGATGGGCGCTGTCGGCAAAGCCCGTGCCCATGGCGATGTCGGTGAGCGAGCGCTTGCTGTTCAGGATCAGCCATTTCGCATAGTCGAGCCTAAGCTTGCGCTGGAAGGCCGCCGGGCTCTGCCCCAATGAGGCACCGAACAGACGTTCGAGCTGGCGAGAGCTGACGCCGACATAGCGCGCGACGGCGGCGATCGGCGGGGGATTGTCGAGCCGCTGCTCAATAAACTGCGCCGCCTGCTGCACCCTGACGTCGAGATTGGGCGCCAGCTCGGCATAGAAATGCGCCTGCGGCATCTCGGCCGGGCGCATGTCCTGCAGCATCATGTGCCGCATCGCCTGCTGGGCCTTGTCGCGGCCGCAGTGGCGGGCAACGAGATAAAGGCCGAGATCGATTGCTGCGGTCGAGCCCGCGCAGGTAATCAGGTCGCCCTCGTCGATGAAGAGTCGCTCGACCCCGGCCGAGACCTTGGGAAAACGCTCCTTGAACGCGTCGAGCACGTTCCAGTGCACGCAGACCCGGCGCGGGCCGGCGAGGCCGGCCCGGGCGATGGCGAAGGTGCCAGTGCAGATGCCRAGCAGCCGGACACCCGATGTCGCTGCGCGGCGCAGATAGCCGAGCAAGCTGTCGGGCAGGGCGTCGTTGAGATAGTCGTTGCCGCCGCAGACGGCGATGTAGTCGAAACCRGCGGGCTCGAGCAGGCCCGCGTTCGGAGTGACCGAGACGCCGCAGCTCGAGCGGCGCGGCTCCCCATCGAGGCTCATCACCGTCCAGCTGGCATGAAGTTGGCGGCTGCGTCCGCCATGGTCTGCTGCCAGCCGCAAGACATCGATGAGCCCGGAGAAGGCGGCGAGCGTGAACTGGTCGAGCAGCAGGAAGCCGATCCGCAGCCGCGAGACGGGCGTAGCCCTGGGCTGCGACCGGTCGCTGACGGGGTGATGGAGCTGGACGCTGCTCATGTCGTGATTATTCAAATTTTGGGCCGGCGCATTCTAGTGCCTTTTGCTGCCTCCGCGCCAACATGTTCCTACAAAAGCGCAAAGACGCTCGGCAGAGGAGAACGACGATGACCCGACCCATCCGGCTGGCCGCGGCTATGCTCGCCACCACCCTGCTCACCGCTCCAGCGCTGGCACAGCAGCCCTCGTCGATCACCGTCGCCTGGTATGGCGGCAATTGGGGCGACGCCTTCAAGGCTTGTGTTGCCGAACCCTTCACCAAGGCGACCGGCATCGCCGTCAATGCCGAGATCGGCACCTCGACCGTCACCCTGGCGAAATTGCAGCAGCAGAAGTCCGCCCCCACGATCGACGTCGCCTGGATGGATGGCGGCATCAGCGAACTCGCGCTCGCCGCSGCGGTGACCGATAATCTCGATCCGGCGGCGATCCCCAATCTCGCGAACACCCTGCCGGAAGCGATCTACAAGAGCGGCGTGGCCACCTATGCGGTCGGCACCGGCTATTATTCTCTTGGGCTCACCTACAACACCCAGAAGGTCAAGGCCGCGCCGACCTCCTGGAACGATCTCTGGAAACCGGAGTTCGAGGACGCCGTTACCATCCCCTCCCCGGCGAATTCATCCGGCGTGCCCTTCGTGATGTTCCTCTCGAAGATCTGGGGCCATCCGKCCGGSGATCTGTCCCCGACCTTCAAGAAGATCAAGGAMCTCAAGGCYGCGYTGTTCTTCGATTCCTCGGGCGCCGCGACCAACGCCTATCAGAGCGGCGARGCGATCATCGGCGCGCATTTCAACGTCGGCGCCTGGGATCTCGCCGACAAGGGCCTGCCGATCGGCTTCGTCGTGCCCAAGGAAGGCGCCTGGGCGACCGATGCCCGCCTGCATCTGGTCAAGGGCACGCCGAAGAAGGAGGCCGCGGCCAAATTCATCAACCAAGCCCTGACGCCCGAAGCCTCCGGCTGTCTGGCCGAGAAGCTCTATCTCGGCCCGTCGGTGAAGAACGTCGTGGTGAAGCCCGAGACCGCCCGGAAGCTGCCCTGGGGCGAGACCGGCTCGGTCAAGAACCTGCAGCTCTTCGATTGGGCCGAGATCAACGGCCTGCGCGCGCGCGTCGTCGACGAATGGAACCGTCAGATCGCCCGCAAGTGAGCTGATGGCAACGAGCATCGCGAGCCGCAGCATGAGCCCCATCCTCGCCATAGACGGCCTGTCCAAGCATTTCGGCGGACAGCCAGCGCTGACGGCGATCGAACTCGCCGTCGAGCAGGGCGAATTCATCGCGCTGCTGGGCCCCTCGGGCTGTGGCAAGACCACGCTGCTGCGCTGCATCGCCGGCTTCCTGACACCGGAAGCCGGCGCGATCCGGCTGGCGGGCGAGGATGTGACGCAGCTGCCGCCCTATCGGCGCCCGCTCAACACGGTGTTCCAGAACTATGCGCTCTTCCCGCATATGAGCGTCGCTGAGAACGTGGGCTATGGCCCGCGCCGGCAGGGCGTCGCCAAGGACGAGACGGTCAAGCGCACGGTGGAAGCACTGGAGCTTGTCGGCCTCGCCGGCTTCGGTGCGCGCCTGCCGGCGCAGCTTTCCGGCGGCCAGCAGCAGCGCGTCGCTCTGGCGCGCGCCATCGTCAACCGGCCGMAATTGCTGCTGCTSGACGAGCCCTTGAGCGCACTCGACCTGAAGCTRCGCAAGAAGGTCCAGGGCGAGCTCAARCAGATCCAGCACCGGCTCGGCATCGCCTTCCTRTTCGTGACGCACGAYCAGGAGGAGGCGCTGACCATGGCCGACCGGATCGTGCTGATGRATCGCGGCCGGATCGAGCAGATCGGCCGGGGGCAGGAYATCTATGCGCAGCCGGCGACCCGCTTCGCCGCCGACTTCATCGGCGATGCCAACCTTCTGGCGGTCGAACGACGCGGCGACGGCAGCTGCTCGCTGCTCGACGGTGCGATCACGCTTCCCGCCGCCGATGCGCCGCAGGGCCAACTCACCGGCGTGCTGCGGCCGGAGGATATCCTCGTCACGGCCGAGCCCGTTGCCGGGCGCCTCGCKCTSCCGGCCGTCGTTTCCGAGATCGTSCATGTCGGCAGCCACGCCTCGGTCGCCCTTGCCRTCRGCGGCACCAYGCTGGCCGCCCGGCTCGCGCCGTCGGCACTKGCCGRCCTGAGCGTRGGCCAGCCCGTCTTCGCCACTATCCGCCTCGCCGACCTCCGCCTCGTGCCGGGGGATGCGTGATGAGCCGAGCGCTGCGCCCGGTCCTGCTGCTCTGCGCCCTGCCSGGGGCCTTCTTCGTCGCCTTCTTCCTGGCGCCGATGGTCGTCGTCCTGATCGCGAGCCTGACGACGCCSGCGGGCCAGCYGACCTTCGCGCATTRTGTCCGCATCCTCGCCGATGCCTATCACTGGGACGTGCTCTGGGTGACGTTCCGGATCGGCGCGCTGACCACGCTGGTCTGCATCCTGATCGGCTATCCGCTCGCCTGGTATCTCGTCCGCATCGTGCAATGGCGGCCSTGGCGCCGGTTCTGCGTGATCCTGCTGGTCGTGCCGCTCTTCACCAGCAACATCGTGCGGTCCTTCGGCTGGATGGTGCTGCTCGGCCGCAACGGCCTCGTCAATGAMGGGCTGATCGGGCTCGGCCTGATCGAGCGGCCGATGCGCTTCCTCGGCACCGAGCTCGGCATCCTGATCGGCCTCGTCTACATCCTGCTGCCCTTCATCGTGCTCGCGGTCGGCAATGCGCTGGCCAAGGTCGATCCGGCTCTGGAACATGCCTCTGCCGATCTCGGCGCGACGCCGGCCGCCACCTTCCGCACCATCATCTTCCCGCTCAGCCTGCCCGGCCTGATGKCCGGCGCCGTCATGGTCTTCATGCTGGCGGTCAGYGCCTATGTCACGCCGGCGCTGCTCAGCGGCGGACGGATCACCGTCTTTTCGATGCTGATCTTCCAGCAATACAGCTCGGTCTTCGACTTCAACTATGGCGGTGCGCTCAGCATCACCATGCTGGTGCTGACGCTGGCGCTCGTCGCCATCGCCGGACGGCTCAGTGAGCCGAGGAGGGCCTGAGATGGTGTCGGCTCTCATCCGGATCGTCTCCTTCGCCGCGCTGGCCTATCTCGCGCTGCCGCTCGTCGTCCTCGTCGGGGCGTCGCTGACCACGACCAGCTTCCTCGCCTTCCCGCCGCAGGGCGTCACGCTCGCCTGGTACGGCAAGATGCTGGGGGACCCGTCCTATGTCTCGGCCTTCCTGGTCAGCACGCTGCTCGCCGTCGCCGCGACCATCGTTGCGGTACTGCTGGCGGTTCCGGCTGCGATCGCCATCGCCCGCTATCGCTTCACGGGCCGCGGCCTCCTCGCGGAAACGCTGATGTCGCCGCTGATCCTGCCGCATGTCGTGCTCGGTGCGGCGCTGCTGCAATATGGCAGCGCGATCGGGCTGGTGCGCAGCTTCCCGGCACTGCTCGTCGGGCATGTCGTGATCATCATGCCCTTCGTGCTGCGTGCCGTGCTGCCGCAATTGACCGACGAGCAAAAAAGCCTGGAGGAAGCCTCGGCCGATCTCGGCGCCCGGCCGCTGACCACCTTCTTCCTGGTGACCCTGCCGCAGATCCGCAGCGGGCTCGTCAGCGGCGCGATCTTCGCCTTCATCGCCTCCTGGATCAATGTCGAGCTCAGCATCTTCAACACCACGGCTGAGCTGACCACGATCCCGGTCAAGCTGTTCAATTACGTCCAGTACACGATCGACCCGACCATCGCCGCGGTCTCCGGCCTGACGATCATCGTCGCCGCCKTCGTGATCGTGCTGCTCGACCTCGCCATCGGCCTCGACGTGCTCTCGGAGCGACGCCGCTAACCCCTCGACCAGCTGTTTTCCCAAGGAGCCGCACATGCGCCAGCAGAATGTCTTCGACGTCGTCTACACGCATACCGAGGGTGAGCCCCTCTGCATCATCCATAGCGGGRTTCCCTATCCGGCYGGATCGAACATCCTGGAGAAGCGCCGCTTCCTGGAGGAGAATTATGACTGGCTGCGCTGCGCCCTGATGCGCGAGCCGCGCGGGCACAAGGACATGTTCGGCGTCTTCCTGACGCCGCCGTCGGGACCTGATTACGATGCCGGCCTTATCTATATCGACGGCACCCAGTATTCCCATATGTGCGGCCATGGCACGATCGC
Source organism: Allobosea sp. TAB14 (assembly GCF_052113865.1). NCBI lineage: Bacteria > Pseudomonadati > Pseudomonadota > Alphaproteobacteria > Hyphomicrobiales > Alloboseaceae > Allobosea > Allobosea sp. TAB14. The sequence continues at coordinate 8,559 of NZ_JBFRDQ010000165.1, forward strand.
GGTTGGCATGGCGATGGTCGCGCTCGGCCTCGTCCGGCGCGGCGAGAACGGCCGCACCACCATCCGCTTCGAGACCACCGCGGGGCTGGTGACGGCCGAGGTCGCCAATGACGGCCCGGAGGTGCTCTGGACCCGCTTCGAGAACGTGCCGGCCTATGTCGCGGCGCAGGACGTACCGTTCGACCTGCCGGGCATCGGCTCGCTCAAGGCCGACATCGTCTGGGGCGGCAATTATTTCGGGATCATCGACCTGCGCGGCACCTCGCTCCGGATCTCGCCGGAGAACGGTTCCGAGCTTTCGCGCCTCGGCATCATCGCCCGCGAGCAACTCCGCCAGAAGGTTGCGATCCAGCACCCGGCCTCGGCCCATATCAACAACTTCAACTTCGTCACCTTCTGGCACGAGCCGACGATCGAGGGCGCCTTCTACAAGAACGTCCACGTCTTCTCGGCCGGCCAGCTCGACCGTTCGCCCGGCGGCACGGGCACCAGCGCGATGATGGCGATGTTCGAGGCGCGCGGCCTGATGAAGCTGCAGCAGCCGATCCGCTCCRAAGGCCTGCTCGGCTCCGGCACCTTCGAGGGTTGCCTGGTTGGCGAAGCCAGTCTGAACGGCACGCGCGCCGTGCGCCCCACTGTGAAGGGCACAGCTGGCCTACTTGGCACGGCACGCTGGACCATCAACCGCGACGATCCAGTTGATGCCGGCTTCTTAGTCGCATGAGCGATCCACAGCGCCGGGACAGCCAGCTTGGCTGGCCCGGCGCGTTCGCGAGAGTGTGCTGG
>NZ_JBFRDQ010000166.1:0-11229 GCF_052113865.1 Allobosea sp. TAB14
GCGTCCGCTTGCGGACGGCTCCGTTGGGGGCCCCATGACAGGATCGAGCTCTGTGCCGCACCGCAATACGTCAGTGTAGTACTCAAGCGTATTCGGACCGACGCGGGGTGAAGACGTCGAGGTTGATCACGGGCTCTTCGCCGATCACCTCGCCCCAATGCTCGACATTGGAGGGAATCACGACGAGCCCGCCGGGRCCGATCAGATGCTCGTGCCCGCCGATGAAGAACCGGATCGTGCCGCTGACGATGTAGGCGATCTGCTCATGGGGATGGCTGTGCGGTTTGGGCTCGTGACCCGGCATCAGTCGATGCAGCGYCAGCGTCGCCGCCGAGCCGGAGAACGCCTTGCGGTCGACTCCCGGACGAACCGGCGTCCAGGGGATCTGGTTCCAGTCGATCTTGTGGATGTCCATMATGKTGGCTCCGATCGTTGCGTGGTTCGTCACTTCGCCGCGCCGAGGATCCCRGACGGGCGGATGAACAAGAACAGCAGCAGCACCGACAGCGCGGCGACGTTCTTCAGCCCCGCGCCAAAGCCGACGATGGCGAGRGCCTGCAGCAGGCCGAGCAGCAGGCCGCCGAGAAAGGCGCCGAARGGCCGCCCGAARCCGCCRACGATCGCGGCGATGAARCCGCTGATCGCGAAGGGCACGCCGACATTGAAGGCGGTGTACTGCGTCGGCGTRATCAGGATGCCGGCGATRGCTCCCAGCGCTGCGCTCAGCGCGAAGGCCAGCGCCAGCATGCGTGAGACCGGAATGCCCTGCAGCGCCGCRGCCTCGCGGTTGATCGAGCAGGCGCGCATCGCCTTGCCGGTCTTGGTCRKGCTGAAGAAGGCGGCCAGTAGTCCGACGATCGCCAGCGATCCGCCRACGATCCAGATGAGCTGGTAGCCAAGCGCGACCGAGCCGATCATCAGCGGCGGCCGGTCGGTGAAGACGGGCAGGGTCTTGGGCTGATCGCCGACCGCGATCAGGGTCAGCCGCTCGATCACGATCTGGGCGGCGAGCGTCGCCAGGATCATCACGAACATCGTCGCCTTGCGGTTCCACAAGGGCCTGACGACGATCCGCTCGATTACGACGCCGAGCGTGGCGACGGCCAAGATCGCAATCAGCGCGGCCACGGGGAGCGRCACGCCGYTACGCGCAAACAGCACCTGGGTGATCATGCCGCCGAGCATCACGAACGCGCCCTGGGCGAAGTTCACGATGCCGCTGGCGTTGTAGATCACGCAGAAGCCTATGCCGATCAGCCCGTAGACGCAGCCGATGCCAAGCCCGCTGACCAGGATCTGGGGAATATAGGACCAGTCAGCCATGGGGGGACTCCTGCGTAGCTGGCTTGCCGGTGCCCAGATAGGCCGCGATCACGGCCGGATCGACGCGGACTTCGGCCGGGGTGCCCTGCGCGATTTTGCGGCCGAAATCGACCACGACGACGCGTTCGGCTGTGTTCATCACCAGCGTCATGTCGTGCTCGATCAGGAGCACGCTGGTGCCCTCGTCGGCGATGCGGCGGATGATGCGCGACAATGCCGCCGATTCCTCGGTGTTGAGGCCGGCGGCCGGCTCRTCCAGCAGGATGAGCCGCGGGCCTGCGGCCACGGCCCGCGCGAGCTCCAGCATGCGCTGGCGGCCATAGGGCAGGGCCGMGGCGGGCTCGTCGGCCATCGCMGCCAGCCCGGCGAAGGCGAGGAGGTCGCGGGCTCGGGCATCGAGCGCCTGTTCCTCGCGGCGCGCCGACGCAGGCCGGAACAGTGCCGCGAACAGCCCGGCCCTGCCCTGCAGGTGGCAGCCGACTTTGACGTTGTCGAGCACGCTGAGATCCTCGAACAGCTTGACGAGCTGGAAGGTSCGGACCAGTCCCGCCCTGGCGATCYCGGCCGGCGGGCGGCCGGTGATGTCGTTGCCCTCGAACGTGATGCGGCCCGCGCTCGGCGGCAGGAAGCCGGAGATCAGGTTGAACAACGTGGTCTTGCCGGCGCCGTTGGGGCCGATCACCGCGGTGACGCCGTCAGCCGGCACCTCGAAGGAGACATCATCRACCGCGACGAGCCCGCCGAAGCGCCGGGTTACGCCTTCCAGTCTGAGCCGGTTCATGAGCGGCCCCGCGGGGCGAACAGGCTGCGGAAAGCAGGAAGGCGACCAGCTTGTAGCGCGCGACCGCGATGCCGAGCGCCGTCGCCGCCTCCTCGCTGCCCGCGACCGCCGAGAGCGCTCGCCCGAAACGCGAGCGGCGGATTCGCCCGGCGGCAAAGGTGCAAGCCGCGACGACCAGCGACAGCAGGACCAACTGCCCTCGGTCGGAGGTGACCTCCCAGGGGCCGATGCCGAAAGGCGGGATGCCGGAAATGCCCATATAGCCCTGCGTCACCGACTGCCATTCGACCGTGATCTCATAGGTGATCAGGCCGATGGCCAGCGTGCCCATGGCGAGATAGTGGCCCTTCAGCCTGAGCGCGGGAAAGCCGACGATCGCGGCGGCCAGTACGGCAGCCGCGATGCCCAGCACCATGGCCGGCAAGGGCCCCCAGCCATGGCTCGYCGTCAGCACGGCCGAYAKGTAGCCGCCGATCGCGGCGAAGGCGTTCTGGCCGAAGGARACCTGCGCGGCAAAGCCCATGAACAGGTTCAGGCCGGTCACGAAGACCGCATAGATCAGGGCAAAGGAAACGACGGTCGCCGCATAGCCGCCAACGACCATGGCGTAGCCGACGACCGCCGCGGCAAAGAGCCAGGGCAGCAGGCCGACCAGCCTGATCGGACGCCGTTCAGGCGAAGTAATGCTGGGCGAGATCGTCATGGGAGGTGATGTCACGCGGATCGAGTTCGGCGACGATGCGCCCGAGCGAAAGCAGGTAGACGCGGGATGCGAGTTCGAGCGCCAGCGGCGCCTTCTGYTCGACCAGCACGATCGCCAGGCCTTCGCGGTTCAGGAGRCCGAGCGTCTCCAGGATTTCCCCGGTTACACGCGGCGCAAGGCCAAGCGAGGGCTCGTCCAGCAGCAGCAGTTTCGGCCCGGCCATCAGTGCCCGGCCGAGAGCGAGCATTTGCTGCTCGCCGCCCGACATCGAACCCGCGGCCTGGCCAAGCCGCTCCTTCAGACGCGGGAACAATGTCAGAACGCGCTCGCGACGGCGGTTGAACTCGGCCTTGTCGCGCAGGCGATAGGCGCCGAGTTCGAGATTGTCGGAGACGCTCATCGGGGCGAACAGCCCGCGCCCTTCCGGCACCAGTACAAGGCCGCGCGCGGCGACCGCGACCGCATCGTGCCGCGGCAACACCTCGCCGCGGAAGCGGACCTCGCCGCTATTGGCCGAAAGCCCCATGATCGCGCGCAGCAGCGTCGACTTCCCGGCACCGTTGGGGCCGAGCACGGCGACGAGCTCGCCTTCGCCGATGCGCAGGTCGACGYCGTRCAGCGCATGGATATGGCCGTAGCGGGCGGAAAGGCCGGTCGCGGCCAGGATCGGCGGAGTCACGCCCGYCATTGGCGAAGCAACGCGCGCCTGCGTCTTGGCCGCGACCGCGAAGCTCATTGCACCACCTTGACCTTGCCGCCTTCGATCGTGGCGAGCACGAAGGGGTTCTCGGTGATGCCCTGGTGCAGGTCCGGCCGGAAATTGTAGATGCCGGTCGTACCTTGGAAGCCGCTCAGCTCCTCATAGGCCGCGCGGACCTTCTCGCCCTCGAAGGACTTYGCCTTCTCGATCGCGGCGACCGTCAGCATGACGCCGTCCCAKCCGCGCGAGRCCCAATTCGGGTCGCGATCGCGATATTTCTCGCGCCAGGGGTCCAGAAAGGCCTTGATGCCGGTCTTGAGGGCGCCTTCGGGCAGCGCCTCATAGACCTGAGAGGGCGAGGCGACGAAGAAGAACTTGTCGCCCAGGACCTCGGAGACAGGACCGAACACGGCGAGATCCTCGAGGCTGGTCAGCAACAGCATGTCAGCGCCGAGCTGCTTGATGTTCTTGGCGGCGGTCAGCGTCGTGCCACCAAGCCCGATCTTCAGGATCGCGCCCGCACCCGCCGACCGCGCTTTACTGACCTGAACACTCAGATCGGCATCGTCCTGCTTGTACTGGTCGACCGAGACGACCTCGAGACCGTATTTGGCCGCGTTGCGCTCGGCCACGCTCTTCTGGAGATTGGCGTAAGGGGTCGGGTCGTGCAGTACCGCGATCTTGCGGATCTGCGTTTTCTCCTTGAGGTATTCCAGGCGCTTGTCGATCTCGAAACCGGCGGGCGGCAGGGTGGTGAAGGCCCAGGGCAGATGCTCGGCCTGCGTCGGCAGGATCGAGCACAGCATCATMGGCACCTTGGCGCGCAGCAGCAGGCCGGCGGCCGCGAAATTGCCGGCCGAGACGCAGCCGCTGACGAAGACGTCGACCTTGTCCGAGCTCAGCATCTTCCGGTAGACCGTCACCGCTTCCTGAGGYTCCGAGCGGTTGTCCTCGACGACGACCTGGATCTTGCGGCCCATCACGCCGCCCTTGGCGTTSACCGCGGCGGCGGCSAGYTCGACGCCGTCGCGCCAGGCGCGGTCAACGGTCGCGGCATAGCCGGTCAAACCAGCTGAAACGCCAATCTTGTAGRGTTCCTGCGCAGAGGCGGGCATCGCGCCGGCCAGCGCGAGGCTTGCGGCAAGGCCGGTCGCCAAAAGGGTCTGCTTCATTATCTCTCCTCCCGGTTTTGCCTGGTCCCGGCCGGTGGCCCCGATGCGAGGCCCCGCCTKTTTTGGGCTTGAGTCTGGTGGCGGGCACTGTCAGGCGGCCGGCTTGCCGTAGCCGCCGCCGCCCGGTGTCTCGAGCAGCACGACGTCGCCGGCCTGCATGGTCAGCTTCTTCGCYTCGCTGACGGACTTGCCGTTGACGAGGAAGCGACCGGGCGCTCCTGGCATGCCGCCATCGATGCCGTCGGGACCGCGCTCGAGCCGGCTCGGCACGGCGTTGAGCAGCCAGGCGTGGTCRGTGCGCATATGGAACTGGATGATCTGGCCGTCGCCGCCCGGCATCCGGCCYTTGCCGCCSGAGCCCGGCCGCAATTCCTTGCGGTCGAAGACGATCGGCATCGCGGCTTCCAGGATTTCGATCGGCACGGCCGCGACACCGGTCGGATAGCAGGTGGCGCTGGGTCCCGGCTTGCCGGCGCGGGCGCCCATACCGCCGGAATAGTTGAACATCGAGGAGGTGAAGGCTTCCCCGTTGGGTTTGCGGCCCTGGATCTGGATCGTCCAGACCGCACCCGATCCTTCCGCCAGCACACGCTCCGGCATGACCTGATGCAGCGCCTTGAGGATCGGCATCGGCACATACATGCCGACGACATGGCGCGCATTCACCGGAGCCGGATAAGCGCAGTTGACRATCGAGCCGACCGGGGCTCGCACCTCGATCGGCGCCAGTGAGCCGGTGTTGTTCGGCAGATCCGGATTGAGGCAGGAGCGGATGGCGAAAGTCGAATAGGCGTGGGTGTAGTTCAGCACCACGTTGATGCCGGTCGTCGTCTGCGGCGAGGATCCATCGAAATCGACGATGATCGAACCACTCTCGGCATCGACCGTGACGGCCGTCTTGAGCGTRATGATCTCGCCGCCGGGGACGTCGAAGACGGCCTCGCCGTGATAGGTACCCGGCTTCAGCTTGCGGATGGCGTTGCGGGTCGCCTCCTCGGAGCGGTTGATGATCTCGTCCGACAAGGCCTCGATGTCATCGACATCATAGCGCTCGCACAAGGCGATCAGGTGCTCGGCCGCCGCCTCGCCGGAGGAGACCTGAGCCGAGAGGTCGCCGAAGACGGCGTCGGGCGTGCGCACGTTGCGGCGGATGATGTCATGCAGCATCTCGCTGGGCTTGCCGCGCTCGTAGAGCTTGAGCGGCGGAATCCACAGACCYTCCTCATGCACGTCACGGGCGCCGGCGCCGATGCCATAGCCGCCGATATCGGTGTGGTGGATGGTCGAGCCGATATAGGCGAGCAGCTTCTCTCCGTCGAAGATCGGCGTCAGGATGGTGATGTCGAAGAAATGCCCGGCCGAGAGCCAGGGGTCGTTGGYGATCAGCACGTCGCCGGGCTCGCAGCGGCCCTCGAACAGCCGCACGAGATGGGCGCCGGCGAAGGCGAGCGAGTTGATATGGCCGGGCGTCCCGGTATTGGCCTGCACCACCATGCGCCCGCGTTGGTCGAACAGCGCGCAGGCGAGATCACCGGCCTCGCGGACGATCGGACTGAAGGCGATGCGCTGCAGCGCCTTGGCCCGCTCTGTGACGATGCCAATCAGGTTGGACCAGAGGATCTCGAGTTCGACGCCATCCATGGGATTCAGCCTTTCGTCGCGACGATGCAGCCGAGCGCGTCGATCGTCGCGCTCCAACCGGGCGGCAGCGCGGTCGTGGTTTCGCGCTCCTCGATGATGGCGGGACCGGCGATGGTCTGGCCTGTGGCGAGCGTGGCGCGTTCGTAGACGGGCACGGACTGATCGTCCTCCCAGGCATGGACGGCGCGGTGGCGCTTGGGCGCGCCGCTGGCGATCTCGGGCCTGGCTTGCCCGTCGAAATGTGGCAGGGGGCCGCGCGCGATCACTCGCCAGGTCACGAGCTCGATTGGCACATGTGACGGGTTGACGCCGTAGAGCGTCCGGTAGGCTGCCTCGAACTGAGCGGTCAGTGCGGCGGTGTCGCGGCTCCGGCGCGGATCGGTCTCGAAGATGATCGTGACCTCGTGCTGCTGGCCGACATAGCGCATGTCGGCGCCGATGAGGATCGTGACGTCGGCAGCGCTGCAGCCGGATTCGCCAAGCGCACTGATGCCTTCCCTTTCCAGGTCTCCGATGACCCGATCGACGCGCTYCCAGTCGAGATGGTCGACGCGYGTCAGGTCGCTGCGCACGAGATCCAGCCGGACCGGCGTGACCAGCGTACCGAAGGCCGAGAGCACGCTCGATTGAGGCGGCACGATCACGCTGGTGCTCTGCAGCAGTTCCGCGACCCCGCAGGCATGCAGCGGRCCTGCGCCGCCGAAGGCGAAGAGCGGTAGGCCGCGATAGTCGACGCCGCGATCGGTYGCATGGGTACGCGCTGCCGAGGCCATGGCCTCTGTGACGATGCGGTAAATGCCGCGCGCCGCCTGCACGGCGTTGAGGCCGAGCGCCTCGCCRAGCCGCTCCATCGCGGCATCGCAGGCGGATTTGTCGAGCGACATGTCGCCGCCGAGGAAGTTCTTAGCATCAATCAGGYCGAGCACGAGGTCGGCATCGGTGACGGTCGCGTTTTGGCCGCCGCGGCCGTAGCAGGCGGGTCCGGGATTGGAGCCGGCGCTTTCGGGGCCGACCTTGAGCAGGCCGAGATYGTCGACATGSGCGATGCTGCCACCGCCGGCGCCGATCTCGATCAGGTCGATCGAGGGCACGGTGACGGGCAGGCCGCTGCCTTCCCGGAAACGATAGCGGCGGTCGACCTCGAACAGCCCGGTGATCAGCGGCGTGCGGTTCTCGATCAGACAGGCCTTGGCGGTGGTGCCGCCCATGTCGAAGGACATCAGCCGGTCGATGCCGAGGAGTTCGGCATAGTGGCAAGCGGCGAGCGCTCCGGCCGCGGGGCCGCTCTCGATCATCCGCACCGGGTTGCGGCCCGCCGTTTCGGCCCCGACGACGCCGCCAGAGGAGAGCATGATCAGCGGGGTGTTGGCGAAGCCCTCGATCCGCAAACGGTCGCTCAGGCGCTTGAGATAAGGCTGTGAGATCGGCATCGCATAGGCGTTTACCGTCGCTGTCGAGGCACGCTGGTATTCGCGGATCTGCGGCGCGACCTCCGCCGAGGTGCAGATGAAGACGTCGTTGAGTTCGCGCGACAAGGCGGCTGCAACCAGCGCTTCGTTATTCGGGTTGGCGAAGCTGTTGAGGAAGCAGATTGCGACGGCGCGTGCACCGCTCGCCCGGATTTCCGCCGCGAGTTCGGCAATGTCCTGCGGGCTCGGTGCGAGTGCCACGGTGCCGTCCGCCAGGACGCGTTCCTTAAAGCCGAAGGTCAGTTCACGCGTGACCAATGGTTCGGGAAATTCGATCTGCGGGTCGTACATGTCGTAGCGGTGCTCGTTGCGGATCGAGAGCACATCGCTGAAGCCCTCGGTGACGACGAGCGCCGTCGGCAGGCCCTTGCGTTCGATCAGCGCGTTGGTGACGACCGTGGTGGCATGGACGACGACCCCCTCGACCGCACTCGCACCGATGCCGGCCTTGCCGAGAACGGAGTCGACACCGCGAAAGAAGCCTTCCAGCAGGTCGTGATGGGTGGTCAACGTCTTGTCGACGCTCAAGCCCCCGCGGGAGTCGCGCAGGACGATATCGGTGAAGGTACCGCCGATATCGACGGCCAGCGAATAGGTCATGTTCTCGGTCTTTCCAATCTGTCAGCCTTGCCAGCTCAGACCACGCGAGATGCGTTCGGCGCTGCCGACGACCTCACGGATCTGTTCGGGGTCGGGAACGGGCGGAATAAACTGCGTCGCACCGACGATGGCGATCGAGCCGACGAGAATTTTGCGGTGGTCGAAGACGGGGGCGGCGAGCGTGTTGACGCCGGTGATGACCTCATTCGGAGCGGTGGCCCAGCCGCGTTTACGAACAGCCTCGACCTCGGCGAGCAGCGCCTGCGTTGAAATGATGGTCGCCGGCGTCCAGGCCTCAAGCGGGCCGTTGGCGATCGCGGCGGTGCGCTCCTGGGAGCCGAAGGCGAGCCAGATCTTGCCATGGGCGCTGGCATGGAAGGCGAGCCGCGTGCCGGGCCGCGTGGAGAATTCGATGAGCGTGCGGCCCTGGATCAGTTCGAGGACGATCAGTTCGTCGTCGATCGCGGCGCAGACCGTGACCGCCTGGCCGGTGTGATCGCGCAGGGTCATCAGCTCCTCGCGCGCGGCGCTGACGATATCGAAGCGCTGACGCAGGGCTTCGCCCAGCATCATCAGCTTGATCCCGGCCTCGTAGCGGCCCGTCTCGGCCTCCTGGCGGACGAAGCCATGACGCTGCAGCGTCACCAGATGCCGATAGATCGTCGCCTTCGACGCCGAGAGGGCTTCCGCGATCTGGGCGAGCGAAGCCGGGCGGCTCTGCTGCACCAGGTAGTCGACCGCATGAAGCGCGAGATCGAGCGTGCTGGTGCCGGCAGGCGCAGGTTTCCCCGCCGCTTTTGGCAAATCCGTCGACAAGGGCGTTCCTCTTTGCATTTCATTTCATATAATGAAATGTCATTTTGTTATATGATACGATGGCGAGGATTGAACCGGCTGTCAAGGCGAGGAGAGTCTCACGAAACGAAGGAAGTGATCCGGCAAGCCCCAACGGCAAGGCGGTCTCCAGGTGCGCGCCTTGGCCAAGGCAGCGCCCCTGGAGAAAGCATCCTCACGCCGCTCGGACGGCCCACGATACTTTGGGCGATTTCTGTGTCGCGTGTCCTTTGTCGCAAGTAAGGGGAAAATTACGACAGGATCTGCGACAACAGATCCAGCTTGAGGGCGTCGCCCTGCGGGCCGGGTTTTCGGCTACGCCGGAACCATGCCTTCGCGCGTTTCCGTCATTCGGCTTCAATTCCGGCGGAGCGCTCGTCTGATGGCGACCGCGCTCGACAACTCGACGTCCGTGCCAGGGTTTCGATCCCGATCCATCGCGCGCTGACCGAGCACATCATGCTTGGCGGACCAAGACGATGAGCCGCTCCAGCAAGGAGGGCTCTTCGGAGGGCAATGCGAACCGGACGGCTAAAATCTTAGCCCGCCACTTCAGTGGAAGGATACACGTGTTCRGCTATCAGCATGATCATGTCTGACCGTTCAAATCGCGCCACTGAGCGGCAACGCCGAGTGCAGCCTGSCAAGCTCAAGGTGGCTAGCGGGGCCATRTTCAGCTGCATGATCCGGGATATTTCGGTCGGTGGCGCGATGCTGAGAGTTCCCGTCGGTTTYAACGAAACRGGGGCMGTTCATATCACCTCGCAGGCTATCGGYGTCGACCGAGAAGCTCGGATCGTTTGGCAGGATCGTTCTTCGATCGGAATCGCATTCCGATCCGTCGACCTTCCCAACGCCCCCCTGCAGAAGCAACGTYCATAGAAGGAAAGCGCCGAGGATCCACTATTTCCGGCGCCGGGTGAGCTCAGGATCAGCGAGGTGGTCCATCGTCGGCCCCACTACACCGATGCCAAGTTTTCATTTTCGAGATCGAAGGCAATTCGATGGCAATATCAGCCATCTCAAGTCCACTTCTYCGACGTCATGCAATGCGGCGGCGCTGCAYCTCTGGCTCGTCCAGACGATAGAGCCGCGCCGTCGGGCAAACCCGCCGGACGATCTCGCAGAGATGCTGGTGGTGGGTCAGGTAGATGACCTGCCCGCTCCRTGCCATGTCCACGAACAGGCGAAAGGCTTCCTCGGCGCGAAAATCGTCGAAGGTCTCCATGATGTCGTCGGCCACGAAAGGCACGGCGCGGCGCGCCTTGGCGAACTCGTGGTATCCTGCGACGCGTAGCGCGAGATAGAGCTGGAAGCGYGTGCCCTTAGACAGTTCGTCCGCGGCTTTCGAGCCGCCGCCGGCAGCAAGCGCGATCAGCGTCTCACCATCCTTACCAGGCTGTGCCGCGAGGCCGGAATAGGCGCCGCGACTAATCGTCCGGAACGCGGCCGAGGCCCGCTCCATCATCGAGCTACGATGGCGCTCSCGATAGATCGCGAGAGCCTGCTCCGCCGCAGCAACCCCMGCGCGCAACTGCAGATAACGCAGTGCCCCGTCCTCGATCTCMAGCAAAGTGGTGCGGCGGCGCTCTTCGATCTCCGCCGCCGTGGCATCGCCGCCGATCGCTTCGACCTGATCGACCGTCGTCGCGCGAGCGGCAAAGAGTTCGTGGCAGCGCCGGTCCTGATCGTCGAAACGCACCTTCAACTCGCTCAGCTCTGCCTCCAGAGCCGGGCGGGACGCATTGTCGAGCGCTGCCTCCGCACTAGCGAGGTCGACACTGCGCATCGCCTCGCGGATGTCGCGCTCAGCTTCCGCCGCTCGCTCCTGCAGCACATGGCGCTGCGCAATCTGCTCCAGCGCCTCGGCAACATCAGCCAGCGAGGCGACCTCGAAGAAGGCGATCATCCTCTGCGTTTGCCCGGCATGGATCCCGTTCTTTTCGGCCAGAGTCCGCTGCCGATCTTCGGCGATTTTCAATTGGGCCAGCAGTTGCGTGCGACGC
>NZ_JBFRDQ010000167.1:0-14119 GCF_052113865.1 Allobosea sp. TAB14
CGCTCAGCCTGGTCGAGGAGCTGAGCCATGTTCTCATCGCCGCGATGGAGCGCGGCGAGCTCAATGCCGCCTTCGCCTATGGCGTCGACGAGCCACGCCCGGGGATCGAGCGGACCGCGCTGTTCGAGGAGGAGCTGATTCTCATCAGACCGGTGGGCGACGGGCCGCTGCCGGAGACGGTGACCCTCGCGGAAGCCCTGAGCCACGATCTCGTGCAGGCCGGCGAGCGCGACATGGTCCAGCGCCTGCTCAGGGCGGCGGCCGAGAAATTCTCGCTGCCGCTGCGCATCGTCTACGAGGCGCAGTCCATCCCGGCCATGCGTGCGCTCGTGGTGCGCGGCGTGGCGGCGAGCATCATACCCTATGGAACGGCCATCGAGGAATTGCGGGCCGGAAAGCTTGCCATGCAGCGCATCTCGGACCTGCCGCCGAAGCGGACGCTCTACCTGATCAGGCCCAGCGGCGCACCGGTCTTCCGTCAGCAGGAGGCGGTCGACCGCTTTTTCGCTTCGGTCACCGATCACCTGCTCGAATCCCTGGGCACGCTCGCGCGTCGCGTCGGCACCTGAAACGTTTGCCATACGGCGCGCGTCTTGTTCTCATTTCGCGGAAGTCTTTGTGCCCTCGCCCAGCGCGGCGCACTCTCCCACAAAATGATGGCGCGCCATGTCGCGCCGGCTGGGAGGAATGCGTGTCCAATTTGCGCCTGTCCATCGCCATCGGCGACTATGATCGCAACCGCCCGCTCATCGACGGAGCGGTCCAGATCGACGGTGTCGACCCCGTCTTCATGAAGCTGGTGCCGGAGGAGATCTTCTTCCGCGCCTTCCGCCATGCCGAGTTCGACGTCTGCGAGGCCTCGCTCTCCAGCTTCACCCTCAAGACGGCGCGCGGCGATAACCCCTATGTCGGCGTGCCCGCCTTCCTGTCGCGGGCGTTCCGCCACACCGGCATCTTCATCAGGACCGATCGCGGCATCGCCCGCCCCGAAGATCTGCGGGGCAAGCGTATCGGCTGCCCGGAATACCAGCTCACGGCCTGCGTCTGGATCCGCGCGATCCTCGAAAGCGACTATGGCGTCAAGCCTTCCGAGGTGACCTGGGTCCGTGGCGGCCTGGAGCAGCCTGGCCGCGCCGAGAAGATCAGCGTCGAACTGCCGCCGGACATCACGGTCGTGCAGGCACCGGCCGATCGCTCGCTCAACGAGATGCTGATGGACGGCGAGATCGACGGCTATATCGGGCCGCGCTCGCCGCCGRCCTTCGAGGCCGGCCATCCCAAGATCGCGCGTCTCTTCCCGGACCCGACAGCCGCCGCCGCGGACTATTTCCGCCGCACCCGCATCTTCCCGATCATGCATGTGCTCTGCGTGCGCTGCAGCATCGTCGAGGCGCAGCCCTGGCTGCCGGCCGCCTTGCTGAAGGCCTTCGAGCAGTCGAAGGCGGCTGCGCTTGCCAAACTCGCCGACACTTCCGCCACCAAGGTCACGCTGCCCTTCATCGAGGAGCAATTGCAGGCGGCCCGCGCCCTTATGGGGCAGGATTTCTGGTCCTATGGTGTCGGCCCCAACCGGCATACGCTGGAGGCGTTCCTCGAGGCCCATCACAGCCAGGGACTGTCGGCACGGCGGCTTTCGGTCGAGGATCTCTTTCATTCCAGCACGCTGGAGGCCTTCAAGATCTGACAAGGGCGGATGGCCGCCAGACTTTCGACTTCGCCGCAGAAGCGAAGGCAAGACGACGACAAAGCCAGCCGCACTGAGCTGGCGATAAGGGAGGACCGGATCGTGACATTCAAGACGGTTACGTTGACGCTCGCCGCGATCGGCTTCGCGCTGTCGCTGGCGCAGGAGGCGGCCGCGCAGGACAAGCTCAAGCTGGCGATCGGCCAGCGCGGCAACTGGGACACCTCGATCTCCGAGGTCGGCACCAGGCTCGGCATCTTCAAGAAGCACAATCTCGAGCTTGAGATGCTCTACACCCAAGGGGGTGGCGAGACCCAGCAGGCCGTGCTCTCGAACAGCGTCGATATCGGTGTCGCCGGCGGCATCATGGGCGCGCTCTCAGCCTTTTCGAAGGGCGCTCCGATCCGCATTATCGGCGGGGAGACCACCGGCGCGAAGGATCTCTACTGGTATGTCAAAAGCGACTCGCCGGTGAAGACGCTGAAGGACATGGAGGGCCGCACGGTCTCCTATTCGACCAACGGCTCCTCGACCCATGGCGTGGTCAACGCCTTCGTCAAGGAGAACAATCTCAAGATTAAGCCGACGGCGACCGGAGGTCCGGCGCCGACGCTGACCCAGGTGATGTCCGGCCAGATCGATGTCGGYTGGGCGGCGCCACCCTTCGGCCTGCCGCAGCTCGACAAGGGCGAAATCCGCGTCGTCGCGACCGGCAACGACTCCTCGACCTTCAAGAACCAGACGGTCCGCCTGCTGATCGTCAACACCGCCACACTGCAGAACAAGAAGGCGCTGATCGACCGCTACATGGCCGCCTATCGCGAGACCATCGATGCCATGTATTCCGGCGACGCCGCGATCAAGGCCTATGCCGATTTCGTCGGCATCCCGGAGGCCATCGCCAGGCGCACGCGGGACGACTTCTTCCCCAAGGAAGCGCTCAACCCGGACAAGATCGTCGGCCTGGACGAAATCGTTCCCGACGCGGTTGCGCTCAAATACACCGCCCAGCCCCTGACCAAGGAACAGCTCGGCGAGCTGATCCAGATCCCACCGCGCAAATGAGCCCGTCTCCCGGTGGCCCCATCGACCAGGAGTGATGGCGCGATGACGACAGCGATCCTCGGGCGGACAGATGCCCACCCGGCAAAGATGAGCCAGGCGCGAGCCGTGCTGCTGACGCGGATCGGCATCATCGTCGCGATTCTGGCGCTCTGGGAGGTCACGGCGCGCTCGGGACTGCTCTATCGCGACGTCGTGCCGTCGCTGCTCCTCATCGTCGGCGCGCTCGCCCATCTCCTGATCGAGCCGAGCTTCTATGCCAATCTCGGCGTTACCGCGGGCGAGGTCGCGCTCGCCATCCTCATCGGTGGCGGCGCAGGGGTCGCCGTCGGCATCCTGCTCGGGAGCAATCGCTTCCTGCAGCGTGCCTACGAGCCGCTGCTGCACTATCTCGGGCCGACTCCGAAGATCATCTTCTTTCCGCTCCTGATCATGTGGTTCGGTGTCGGGCCGGGCTCGAAGGTCGCGATGGGAGCGCTATCCTCGTTCTTCCCGGTCGCGATCAGCGTCGCCGCCGCGATGCGCGAGATCGACACCGTGCTGATCCGGGTCGGCATCAGTTTCCGGCTCAATGTCGGCCAGATGATCGCGAAGATCTATCTGCCGGCGATGCGCGCGCCGGTCATCAACGGCCTGCGCATCGGGCTGGGGGTCGCGATCATCGGCACGCTGCTGGCGGAGACCAAATTATCCAATCAGGGGCTGGGCTATGCGGTGATCCAGACCTACGCGACCTTCGACATGCCGCGCATGTACGCCCTGCTGATCGTCGTCTTCCTGCTGGCCGTTGGCGTGAACGCGGTGCTCGGGCGCTATGTCGAGCTGCGCGCCACCCGGCGGCATTCCGATGCGCACTGAACCTGCCGGCGGCCCTGCCCTCACCGCAAGGCAACAGGCTGGGCTGCCCGCCTCGGCCTATTGGCTGGCGGTGCTGCCGCCTCTGTTCTGGTCGGGCAATTTCCTGATCGCGCGGCTGATGCGCGACGCGATCCCGCCGGTGCAGATGTCGTTCTGCCGTTGGAGCCTGGCGCTTCTCATCCTGGCCCCGTTCTGCTGGCGGCCCATCGCCGACTCCTGGCCACGCATCCGCGGCAACATGCCGTTCCTGGCGCTGCTCGGCGCGATCGGCGTGACCGCGTTCAACTGCTTCGTCTATGCAGCGCTGCACTACACGTCGATAGCCAACGCGGCGCTGGTCAATTCCCTGCTCCCCGTCGTCACCTTCCTGCTGGCTATCTCATCCTGAGGGAGACGCTGAAGCCACGACAGCTCGCCGGCATCGCGCTCTCGCTCTGCGGGGCCGTCCTGGTGATCGGCCGGGGRGACAGGCTCGCCGGGCTCGCGCTCAACGGCGGCGACCTCCTGGTCTTTGCCGGCATGAGTTGCTGGGCGCTCTACACCGTGCTGATCCGCTGGCGGCCGGCAGGGCTGCCGCCGATCGCGCTTCTCGGCGTCACCGTCTGCTTTGGCGTCCTCTTCCACCTCCCGGGCGTCGGCTGGGAATACAGCACACAGGGCGGCTTCGCGCCGACCGCGGCGATTGCCGGAGCGCTCCTCTATTTCGCGATCTTCCCGTCGGTTCTGGCCTATATCTTCTGGAACCGCTCGGTCGCCACGCTCGGCCCCGGTAAGACCGGCATGTTCATGCACCTTCTGCCACCGAGCAGCGCGCTGCTCGGCTTCGTCGTGCTCGGCGAGACGATCACCTGGTTCCACCTCGCAGGCTTCGCCATCATCACCGTCGGCATTTGGCTCGTCACTGCCGCGCCGCGCGGAACTGGATCGTAGCTGCGCTCATCATTCGCCTATCGCGACGCGGAATCGTCTCGAATGGCGGTGGACACGCATGACTGGGCCCGGCGCGCCGGACATCGGCTGTCCCAGGCCTTCGGGGCAATGAAGCAGCGTATGAAGGAAGAGGAGCAGGAAGGCGAGCTTTCCGTATCGAAGACCACATCTTTCCTCCCTTTCGATTTCACGCCGAAATGGACGTCCGGGTCTCTTATCGATGGAGAAAATCTGCCGCGGACGATTGGACGTTCGGAAGCATTACCTTCACCCCACGTTTGTAGGCATCAGCCTGCCTACTGGGAGCCTAGCCCGAAGAGGAAGCCCAGCGCGGCCAAGCAAGCCGCTGCGCTCCAGGACAAAATGGCGGGAACCTGGGAACACCTTCGCCTGACTGCGCTTTGCACCCTCAGGGACTATTTTCGGGAAGGGCGTGTTGGTGATGAACCCACCGCGCGCGGGAGGGCACGCCCGCTGCCGCCCTACTGGATCGGTGCAACCTCAGCCTGCGCCTCATTAGCCTTGGCCAGCATGGCCTCGAGCTTCGCGAATATTTCCGGCTGGAACACGAGGTTCATCACCTGCCCATTGGCTAGCCCGTAGCTGATCAACGAGCCAATGTCCGGAAGTGACGCGTTCGTCATCGTCGTGAGGGTTGGTATGGCCAAAAAGTCTCCGCCAGCTGTCCAGTTTGCGTGCGGGTGTTCACTCGGCCGGCAGCCGCGCTACGAGATGCATTGCCGCAGGCACGATGGCATCGGTCAGTTTGCGCTCGGCCGCCGCGTCGAAGCGGCTCATCAGCGTCGAGAGCGAGAGGGCGCCGCGCAGATGCCCGGTGCTGTCGATCACCGGGGCGGATACTGCCGCGACCTCCGGATCGCGCTCGCCGCGCGAGATCACGTGGCCGGCGTCCCGGATTGCCTGCAGCGACGCGTCGCCGGCTCGGTGAAGGCGAGCAGGACGCGTCTCGTCGCCCCGCGGCCAAGCGGCAGGCGAACACCCTCATCGAGATGATGCCGAGCCGAGCGCGGCGAATTCAGCCGATAGCCACAGATGCGCTGATCGCCGTCGCGGATATAAAATGAAGCCGTCTCCTGTGTGGCCTCGACCAAAGCGCGTTGAGTCGGACGGACATACTCGCCAAGATCGAAGCTACGTCGATAGAGCGAGCCGAGCCGCCAAAGTTCAGGCCCGAAGCGAAAATTGCCATCGCTGCCGCGCGTCAGGAAGCGTGTGTGTTCGAGCGAGGCGGCGCTCTTGCTTGCTGTCCGGCTGAGGTGACTTTGCGGCCGTTGGCGGGCGCCGAAAGCACCCAGGCCGAGTTGTTCCTGGCTTGGCCGGACACCAGCGGAAACCCCGTCGTTTCGGCCGTTCTACCGACTGTCCAATCACCAAGCCTGATTGGAGCCGATGATGGCGAAAGTCCCGTCGGGTGAAAAGAGACGGCGAAATCGCGATGATGAATGCGAGTGACTTCGGCATGCACAGGGTCGTTCGACATCGCCGCCATGCCGTGCGGGCGCACCACGCTGCTTCTGCGGTCTTCGCCGGATTTCCGCCGCGAAGACCAACACATTTTGATCCCAGGATCCTGGGRCCAAGGTGAACCGTAATTGGATTATGAGTGGAGTACGCGGCGAGACGTAAGTTTATACCTAGAATGGAGCCGTCGCGAACCGCGAGCTTCACTTTTCGCCGGATTGAGACGCCGGTTTGCGACCGGAGCAGCGGTTCCTCACATCATCCCGACCCATGCCCATGATCGTGCCGTTGACGAGACGGCCGGTTTACGATGCAACGTTGAGGACCATCGCGGTTGATCGGTACTCATATCTCCATGACGAAACCGGATGCTTCCTCGCTCCCCCGCTCGCTGGAAGCACGCATCTTTGCTGCTTATGCCGGCCTGACACCGTCCGAGCGTCGGCTCGCGGATGTGCTGCTGCGCCATCAGATGACTATTTCAGACCTCACGGCGGGCGAACTCGCAGGGATGGCCGGGGTCTCGAAGGCAACGGCGGCGCGGTTGTTCCGAGCCCTCGGATACACCTCCGTCCCGGCGGCCAAGCACCAGATTCGAACCGACCAGCTCTGGGGTTCKCCGCGCGCCGGCCTCACCGATCCCGACCGGGCGCCGTCCAGCGAGGTTTCGTTGCAGCACGTCATCGAGTCTGATCTCGTCAATATCCGGGATACGGCGGCAACCCTGTCCGAGGAGGCACTGGTCCAGATCACCGAGGCGATCGTCGCCGCGCGCCGGCTCTGGATCATGGGCCTGCGCAGCGGCTACGGGCTTGCCCATCACGCCGCTCACTATTTCACGCTGGTCAAGGACGACGTCCAGGTCCTGCCTGCCGGCGGAGCCTCCTATTCCCACGAGATCGCCTCGATCGCTCCCGGCGACGTCTTCATGGTCATCGCCTTTCGCAGGCGCCCCCGACTTCTGCCGGTGATTCTCGCCGAGGCGGCGGCCAGCGGGGCGATCACCGTACTGATCACCGATCTCAGCATCGACGAGCGTTCTGCCGCCGCCCATCACGTGCTGCGCTGCCGCTGCCAGTCGCCCTCCCCCTTCAACTCCTTCGTCGCGGCGGTGCCGATCATCAATTTCCTGGCATGGAGCGTCGCGGCGGCGTCGGGGGAAGCCAGCCTGGCGCGCTTCCGGCGCGTCGACAGCCTGGTGAGCCTGCTCGACGACGTCGCGACGCCGAAGCTCGATCCGCGTCGCTAGGCGGGCCGCGGCCGAAGCCGTCTTGCTGCGGGCCCTCAGGCCGGCGCAGCCGGGCGCGCGTCGATCAGTGCGTCGTAGGGGATCGGAGCTGCGGTCAAATGACCGTCCGCGATGCCGCGCTGCCAACGCTCATAGCTGGCGGCATCGATGCGCGGCGTCGTCCACATGCCGCAAGCCCGGTATTCGTTGGTGAGGCGGACGAGGAGATCGGGCGAAAGACGCGGGAAGGCCTGTGCCAGAAACTCCGCAATCTCGCGGGCATCATGCGCAAGCACCTGCTCCATGCCGCGTCCGAGGCCGCGCATGAAGCGCCGTTGGCGGTCGAGCCGTTCGGGGGAAGCCTCGCCCTCGGCGTAGTAGACGCTCCATGGCACGTCGCCTCCGACGATGGCGAGCGGGGCGGCCACATGACCGACGCCGGCGAGCTCAAGCGCCGCGGCGTTGGGATAGTCGATCGCCAGGAAGTCGGCCATGCCACCGCGGAACAGGTCGGACAGCATCGCGCCGTCGAGATCCTGGATGAAGCCGACCTCGCGGGGGTCGATACCGTTCTCGCGCAGGAGGAGCTTGACGAAGAGCCCGACGCTCGCACCGTTGCTGCCCTTCATTGCGATGACTTTGCCGGGCAGGTCACGCCAGGAGAAGGACGCTCTCGGCTGGCGGCCGAGGAGGGCGAGCGGCGCGCGCGCCGCCATCTGCGCGAAAGGCACGTAATGCTTGCCCCGGCCGCGGAACATGGACGGCACCCAGATGCCGCCCAGCACGGCATCGGCCGTGCCGTTGCCGAGCTCGTCCAGCACCAGATCCCAGGGCTTGGGCACGCTGACCGTGACCTCGAGGCCCTCTTCGGCGAAGTACCCCTGTCGAGCCGCGACATATTCCGGCAGATAGTTCAGGCTGTGGCCGGTCGCGCTGATGTGGAAGCGTTGCATGGCAGGAAATCCCGCTGGCTGGAGAGATTAGACCGTGAGGCGTCGGCCGGTTTCGGCATCGAACCAGGTCACATCCTCGGTCGAGAAACCGAGCGTGCAGCGTGCGCCGATCGCGATGCGCCGCACGCCGGGCATGCGCACGAAGATCAGGTCGTGGTCGAGCAAATGCTCCTCCGACGCGCCCGTGAGCAGCCGGCAGCCGATGACCGTCTCGGCGCCGAGGCTTTCCACGACTGCGACTTCCGCCGGAAGCGCCCCTTCGCCTTCGGGGAGTAGCCGCAGCTTTTCCGGGCGGATGCCGAGGATCTGCTTGCTTCCGCCCGGCACCGGGCCGGCATAGGCGAAGCCGAGGGAGGGCGGCACGGTCAGGCGGCCCCTGCCGGCGACGACGGGAATCAGGTTCATCGCCGGAGAGCCGATGAACCTGGCCACGAATGTATTGGCGGGCTCCGCGTAGATTTCGTCGGGCGTGCCGATCTGCTGCACGATGCCTCGGTCGAGGATGATGATCCGCGTCGCCATCGTCATCGCTTCGATCTGATCGTGGGTCACGTAGACGAAGGTCTTGCCCACCTTGTGGTGGAGCGAGGATATCTCGGCGCGCATCTGCGTGCGCAGCTTGGCGTCGAGATTGGAGAGCGGCTCGTCGAGCAGATACACCGAGGGATCGCGGACGAGCGCGCGGGCGAGCGCCACGCGCTGGCGCTGCCCTCCCGATAGCCCCGCCGGGCGACGCTCCAGCAAGGGTTCGAGCTCGAGCTGGCGGGCGATGGCCTGGGTTCGCCGCGCGATGTCGGGGCTGCGCATCAGGCGCCGGCGCATGATGGAGTTCAGCACAGGCAGATGATGCCAGGGCCGGAAAGCGTCCATGATCAGCGGGAAGCTGATATTCCCGCGCACCGTCATATGCGGATAGAGCGCATAGGACTGGAAGACGAAGGCTATCCCCCGCTGCTTCGGCGACCAGTCATTCGCCCTTGTCCCGTCGAAACGCAGCTCTCCGGACGAGATCTCGGTCAGGCCGGCGATCATCCGCAGCAGGGTCGACTTGCCGCAACCCGAAGGGCCGAGCAGCACCAGGAACTCGCCGTCCGGTATCGAAGCCGACAGAGAGGGAATGATCGTGGCCTCTCCGAAGGATTTCGAGAGCTTATCGAGAACGAGTTCCGGCATGGCTATCCTTTGACGGCTCCGGAGGTCAGTCCGGAGACGATGCGGCGCTGGATGAGCAGGAAGAAGGTGATCGCCGGCAGGCTGAACAGCAGCGCCGTGCCCATGACCACCGAAAGCGGCGTCTCGTACTGCCCGATGAAGGAGGCAAGCCCGACACTGGCCGGCCAGAGCTCCCGATTCATCAGGAAGGTCGAGGCGAAGAGATATTCGTTCCAGCCGGCGAAAAAGGCGATGACGGCCGCCGCGGCGAGGCTCGGCGCCACAAGAGGCAGCACGATCATGCAGAGGATGCCGAAGCGCGGGCAGTTGTCGACCTGCGCCGATTCCTCGATCTCGTAGGGCACCGTGTCGATGGCACCCTTGATAATGAAGGTGGCGACCGGCAGGGAAAAAGCCGCATTGGCCAGTGCCAGGCCGGCGAGATCGTTCAGCAGGCCGAGCGTGATGAACATCGCATAGAGCGGCACGAGGATCAGTGCCTCGGGCACCACCTGCGTCATGAACAGCAGGAAGCCGACCAGGCCGCGCCCGCGGAAACGGAAGCGGCTGAGCGCATAGCCCGCCAGCGAGCCGAGCAGCAGACTCACCACCGTGGTGCCGGCGGCAATGACGAGCGAATTGACCATCCAGCGCCCGGCCGGCACCTCCCGTATCGCGGCGAGCAGGCTGCCGAGATTGCCGAGCTGCGGCCAGGGCACTTGGCGGCCGACATAGAGCTGTTCCTGGTCGGACAGCGCCGTGGTCGCCATCCAGTAGACCGGGAAGCCCGCTAGCACGGCCAGCAGCCCGATGAGCAGAAAGCGTGGAAGCTTGCCCAGAGATGTCATCGATCCGCCATCCAGCGTGCGCGCCGCCTGTCGACCGTCTGGTGAATCGCGGCAATGAGAAGGGCGAGGAGGAGCCCGACGGCGCCATAGGCGCTCGCCATGCCGAGTTCATGCGCCTCGAAGGCGGTCTGGCGAATACGGACCACCAGCGTCGAGGTGCTGCCGAGCGGACCGCCTCCGGTGAGCAGATAGATGATATCGAAGCGCCGGATCGACCACACGGCCACTAGCAGGCTGGCGAGTTGCACCGCCGGCAGGATGTGAGGCCAGGTCACGGCGCGGAAGACGTTGAGCGGGTCGGCGCCGTCGACGCGCGCCGCCTCCCGCACCTCCTCCGGCACCGATTGCAGCGCCGCCAGCACCACCAGCATGACGAAGGGCGCCACCTGCCAGATCGTGACCAGGAGGATGGAAGGCAGCGCCCAGTCGATGCTGGTCAGCCAGCGCAGGCGCGAAAGGCCGATGCCGGTCAGGATCTGGTTGAGAACGCCGGAGCGTTCGTTGAACATCCACAGCCAGATCAGCGCTGCCGCGACGTTCGGGACCGCCCAGCCGAACAGCAGCACCGCGCGGATGACCGCCCGCCCGCGGAAGGGCCGGTTGATCGCGAAGGCTGAGACGACACCTAGCGCAACGCCCAGCACGACGGCGCAGCTCGCGTAGAGGATCGTCGCCTTGAGCGAGGCATAGAAGGCGGGCGTCTCGATCAGTCGCGCGTAATTCGCCAGTCCGACGAAGTCTCCCTCGTTCGGCGTGGCGAGCTTGGCATTGGTCAGGCTCATCCACATCTGGCGGGCGAGCGGCCAGAACATGAACAGGCCGAGATAGGTGATCGGCGGCAGAATGAAGGCGTAGGGCAGAGCCCTCGTGCCGAACGGCCTCGCTGCGGATAGCGCCCTTGCGGACATCGATTCACGCCCCTCCCCGCGACCGTTTCGTCGCTCGGCTTGCTGCTTTGCCTTCGCCTGTCGCGCGCCCTGTGAGAGGCCTGCGTCCCTACCCGTCCTAGAAGCGCGCGAGTGCCTGCTTCTGGGCCTCGTCCAGCGCGGTCTTCGGGGCGACGCCCGCGACGATCACCTTCTCGACGGCCTCCATGACCAGACGCATGATCGACGGCGTCTTGGTTTCGTAGCCCGGGATCAGCGTGCTGCGTGCCTTCAGTGCGAGCGCGGCGAAGGTGTCGGCCCAGGGATTGGCGGCGCGGAAGGCGTCGGTCAGCGGCACGTCAGTCGCCAGCGTGTCCGGTCCGGATGCCTCGCGCAAGGCTTGCTGACCCTCGCGGCCGAGAAGCCAGGACAGGAAGGCAAGTGCCTCGTTCTGGTTCTTCGAATGGCGGGAGATGCCGACGAATATCTGCTGATAGGCGCCCGGCTGCGGGAAGGGCAAGGCGGCGGCGCCGACATCGCCGGCGGCGAGCGGCCCTCCGGACGCGATGTTGAGTGTGCCGCCGCTATTGTCGATGCTGAGGCCGATCTGGCGCTGCTTGAAACGGATGCGCTGGGTCGGCATGTCATCGCCGATCGGCACGATGCTGGCGTCATAGACCTTCTTGAAGGCCGCGACAGCCGCGACCGCTTCGGGGGTGTTCAATGTCAGCTTGCCCTGGCCGTCCACCCAGTTGGTGCCATAGCCATAGGCCCAGTTCTGGAAATCCATGAACCAGCCGGAGAAATCCGCCATCTGGTGCCGGGAGGAGAAGCCGACCGCGCCAGTCTTGTCCTGGATCGCCCTGGCGGCGGCGATCAGCCCGTCGATGTCGCGGGGGATCGCAACGCCGGCGGCCTCGACCAGCTTCTTGTTGTAGATCAGCGCATAGGGAGCGCGCTGCCAGGCCACGCCCAGCCGCTTGCCCTTGAAGACGCCCTGCTCGTTGGTGACGTTGAGCGCAATGCCCTCGGCCGCCTTGTCGAGCGGGACCAGGAAGCCGGCATCGGCGAGCGAGAAGAACAGACCTTCCTGCATCAACGCGATGTCAGGGCCCTGCCCGGCGCCGAGCTCGGTCGTGATCTTGTCGTTGAAATCGGCCGAGGGGATCGCCTCCTGCTGCAATGTCACATGGGGCGCGACCTGCTGGTACTTCTGCAGTGCGGCCCAGAGGCTCTTGCCGCGCAGGGCGTCGAGCCATTGCGAATTGGCGACGACGAGCGTGACCGGCTTCGCTTGTGCCCGCGCCGGGAGCGCGGCAGCAGCGCAGGTCACGCCGAGTGCGGAAACGAGGCTACGGCGCGTCAGCATCATCGCAATCCTTTTTTGCAGCGCAGGCGCTGGCTTTCAGAGCTTGACCCGGTGAGGTTCCAGCGGCGTGTGGCAGGACAGGTTCTCCGCCCCATCGGCCGTGACGAGATAGCAGTCGCCGACATTGCAGCCGGCCACCATCGGATCGAGCCACTGCGAATGGAGCACGAAGGTCATGCCCGGCTCCAGCCGGTCGTGGTTGTTCGAAGCGATGTTGTAATGCGTGAATTTCGGCATCGAGACCTGATGGCCGACATTGGGATTGTGCGGGCCCAGCGTCGCCGGATAGACATGCATCAGCCGGCGCCCCTGCCGCTCCCAATCCTCGTCCGGCACCGCCTGGCGCGGCACCAGCCGCGGCGAGCCGTCCTCGTTGGCGTTCCAGTTGTAGGGCATGGTGCGGCTGTCGGCGGAGCTGAGATAGCCGCGCCGGATATAGGGCTCGAAGGACGCGTTCGCGACCTCCGAAACCAGCGCGCCCGGCTTGACGCGCACAGCCGCGGCGCGCACGCCCTCCACGCACATCTCCAGCACCTCCTCCTGCTTCGGCGTGATCGTGCCGATCGCGATCATGCGCGCGATCTGCGCGTTGTAGCCGCGATAGGTCGTGGCGGAGATATAGAGATTGATCAGGTCGCCATCGCGAACGACATGGCCGTAGGGCTTGCCGCAAGCCGTGCCCCAGCGATTGATGCCGATCTGGTAGCCATCGCCGCTTTCGCCGCCACGGGCGAGCTGGGCATAGGTGAAGGCGGCGTAGATTTCATGATCCGTCACACCCGGCCGGGTGACGTGATAGGCCGCCTGGATGCCGATATCGGCGAGCTGGGCGGCGGCGCGCACCAGCCTCTGCTCGGCCGGGCTGCGCAGGCGCTGCATCCGGTCGACGATATCCTGTGCAGCGATGAAGCTCGCCTTCGGCAGCTCCGCCTTCAGCCCGTTCCAGTACCCTGCGGAGGTGGCGTCGCCGATCGTGCCGATCTGCGCGCGGGCGAAGCCCTGATCCTGCAGGAAACCAGCGACTGCCGCGACGACGCGATCCACCATCCTGCCCGGGCGGTTATAGCTCTCGCGCCCCCAGGTCCCGACCTGCCAGATGTCCTCGACCAGCAGCGGTTCGCCGGCCGGCGGCAGCAACACCGAGGAGGAGAAGAACGAAAACAGCGTGAGGGGCTTGTCCTCATCGGTCGGAATGACCAGCACGCCTTCCCGCGCCCAGTCGCAGATATAGCGGAGGTAGGAATTGGAGACGTGATACCAGCCGATGCCGTCGGCATGCACCAGCGTCACATCGTGGCCTGCGACGGTAGCCTCGCGGCGGATGCGGCGCAGCCGGTCGACATATTCGGCCTCCGGCAGCGGATCGACCGGCTGAAAGATGAAGCTAGGCTCAAACCCGTCGAGAAGCCGCTCGAGGCGCCTCGCATCGATCCCTGCAGCAGAGTTCAGACTTACGACGGCCCGGTTCATGAGTATCTGTCCGCAATCTCGATAGTCCCGTCAGGCAAGATTACGATGAAAACTGGGGGCGTGAAGCTCACATCATGCCGCTTGACGCGGCAATGAGCCCGCTAAAACGCCATTTGGAAAAAATCGGCGAGGTCATGAAAAAAAGAAACTAGGTCGAACACCGCGCCGGCCGGAAATACCGCGAATTCTGCGGTGCTCCTTCATAGTCGGCTCCCGC